>JAFAEB010000086.1 GCA_023424235.1 Bacillota bacterium | reverse complement strand
GCGTAAGATATAGGATACCACATAGGAAAAGGCTAATAGGATTGCATCAATTAATACATGTATTCGGTTAAATGTTTTTTGATTATCTTTAATCATTAAGTTCACCTACCATAATATTTTCTTTCTTATTTATTAGTATTGCCATTTTTACAATGTTATTTTTATCATACATGATTACAAAGTAATCCACAATATAAAAATTCTTAAAAATTATGAATGGATTCTTAAGAATTCATATGATTTAGAAAGAAAAAAAACTAAATTTCTTCACAATCTATACACAAAGTAATGTTAAAATGATAGTAGTAAAATAAAAAATATATATTATAATAGAACTATGATGAAAGGAGAATAAGATTATGTCAGATGAAATGAAATCATATAATGATGATTCTATAAATAATTCAAGGGATGATTTGATAAAAGATGATACGATTAGGGATGAGGCTATTAACAATAATTTATCAGAGAATGATTCTTATAATAATGATAAGGTTGACTCTGCAAAAGAAGAAAACAATAGAAGTATTCCTTCATCCTATAGCTTTTGGGCTGAACAAATAGCTAGCTACACCAATAACCCTCCAAAAGAAGTAGATTTTAACAAGGTAGAAGCAAATGGACCAATTGACGCATCCTATAAGGATATGGATATAAAAGTGAATGAAGCTAAGGAGGAGATTAAGAAAAAACCTAGCCTATTTATAAATTTTGTAAAAGGACTTGTTTATGCTGCAGTCTTTGGTATTGTAGCTGGAGCTACTTTCATTGGGGTAAATACGATCTATTACTCAAATAAACCGAATGCAGCTCCCTTTAGTATTCATATTGGTGCTAACTTTAGAACCAACAATGATGAACGCTTTAATTTTATTGTTCCATATACGGAAAAAAAATTATCACAAACCACTGTTTCTAGTGGAAAAATAGAGCAAAGAACAGACATAACGGATGTGGTTGATAAGACCATGCCTTCCATCGTTACAATTACAAGTACCTTTACCCAAAACTATAATTGGTTTGGTGGGCAAGGTAGTGAGGATTATGATGGTGGTGGTTCTGGTATCATAGTAGGAAAAAATGATACAGAATTACTAATTGCTACGAACAACCATGTTGTTGAAGGGGCAAAAACCATAACAGTTTCTTTTATTGATGAATCGAAAGCAACCGCCATAATAAAAGGAACCGATTCAATCGCAGATTTAGCGGTTATATCTATTAAGTTAAGTGATATTAGTAAAGAGTCCTTGGAAAAAATCAAGATAGCATCCTTAGGAGATTCTGAAGATGTAAAAGTTGGACAGATGGCTATTGCAATAGGTAATGCACTAGGATATGGTCAATCTACTACAGTTGGATATATTAGTGCTAAGGATAGAGAGGTAGCCATATCCGATAAGACCATGGTATTATTACAAACAGATGCAGCTATTAATCCAGGTAATAGTGGTGGTGCCTTATTAAATCTAAAAGGCGAAGTAATTGGTATCAATACTGTAAAATATGCATCTAGTGAAGTAGAAGGTATGGGATTTGCAATTCCAATATCAAGAGCAATGCCTATTATCAATGAATTAATGAACCGTGAAATCCTTACAGAAGAAGAAAAGGGTTACTTAGGTGTTTATATTGATGATGTAACTTCAGATATTGCAGAATTTTATAATTGGCCATTAGGTGTATATATTAAATCTGTAATTGAAGGTGGGGCTGCCGAAAAAGCTGGTATCGTAAGTGGTGACATAATTGTAGGAGTTAACACTACTGAGATTACCTCTAGTGATCAGCTAAAAGAGAAGGTAAATTCTTATCGTTATGGTACTAAGGTAAAACTTAAAGTAATGCGTAACGTAAATGGTAATTATGAGGAACAAGAAATTATAGTTGAATTAGGTAAAAGCTCATCATTACCGAATGAATAGATAAACGAGGTTGCTGTAGAAAAAGTACGGCAACCTCTTCTTTGTATGTAAATAGGATTGATGTTTATATGATTCACCAAATATAATAGAAATTTAATGAAATAATTGAATAATTTAATGAAATTTTAAACTTTAATCTATTGTTTCATGAATCATAGTAAGATATAATGTTAGTTATCTTTTACGATAGTTTTACCACTAAAAGGAGAGTATATGAATAATAAAGATGAATTTAATAATATAGATAATAATATGGATGATTTGACGAAAGATAAGGATGAACAAAAAAGAGATCATGATGATTATGAATCCATATGCTATATTTGTAGAAGACCAGAAAGTAAAGTAGGAAAAATGATACGTATACCAAGTGATATTTGTATCTGCTCCGATTGTATGCAAAAAACCTTTGATACCATTAATACCAATGGAGTTCCTTATATGGATATGATGGGGTTACCACCAAATATCATGAATTTAAGTAACTTTAAACCTGAGTTACCTAAAAGTCAGAAAATAAAGAAGAAAAAAGCAGAAGAAGAGAAAGAAATAGAGGCTAGCTTTGACATTAAAAAGATTCCATCTCCTCATGTTATAAAAGGACAATTAGATGACTATGTAGTTGGCCAAGAATATGCGAAAAAGGTTATATCCGTTGCAGTTTATAACCACTATAAACGTGTTCATAGCAAAACCATGGATGAGATTGAAATAGAAAAATCAAATATGCTAATGATTGGACCAACAGGTAGTGGAAAAACCTTTTTAGTAAAGACACTTGCAAAACTTCTTAACGTACCACTTGCAATTACTGATGCAACTTCCCTTACTGAAGCAGGCTATATTGGTGATGATGTGGAAAGTGTAGTATCTAAATTGCTAGCTGCAGCAGATAATGATGTTGAGAAAGCCGAAAGAGGTATTATATTTATTGATGAAATAGATAAAATAGCGAAAAAGAAAAATACAAATACAAGGGATGTAAGCGGAGAGTCTGTACAACAAGGCTTACTAAAATTACTAGAAGGTAGTGAAATAGAGGTTCCAGTAGGAGCAACTAGTAAGAATGCTATGGTACCACTTACAACTGTAAATACAAAGAATATTTTATTTATATGTGGTGGAGCCTTCCCAGATTTAGATACAATTATAAAATCAAGATTAAATAAACAGATGTCGATTGGATTTCACTCTGACTTAAAGGATAAATATGACAATGATCCAACACTTCTATCGAAAGTAACCATAGAAGATTTAAGAGAATTTGGATTAATTCCAGAGTTTATTGGTAGATTACCTATTTTATTTACTTTAGATGGGCTTAATAAGGAGATGTTAGTTAAAGTCTTAAAAGAGCCTAAAAATGCAATATTAAAACAATATCAAAAGCTTCTTGCCCTTGATGAGGTTCTATTAGAATTTGATGATGGTGCATTAGATGCCATTGCCAATAAGGCCTTAGAAAAGAAGACTGGTGCTAGAGCATTACGTGCCATTATAGAAGAATTTATGCTTGATATTATGTATGAGATACCAAAGGATGATAATATTGGTAAAGTAGTTATTACAAAGGATTATATTGAAAAGAAAGGTGGACCTTATATTGAAATGCGATCATCCTCCCACAAGGCCACACCTAAATTAGAGCAAAAATAGAAAAGAAAGTATGAAAAGTAATCAATAAATCTTTCCCTTATTTAAAGTATTCACAGGTCTACTAAAATATAAAAATTAATGATAGAAAAGGCATGGAAAAAGGAGTAAATCTTCTTATTACTATGCCTTTTTGCTTGTATTTTTTCTTATATTTTTGTATACTAGATTAGGAATAGAATTAAATCGGGAGGTATATTATATGGGAAATTCATTTGTACCAGAGATAAACGGCAACCTTAGAAAGCATATGGTAAGAGTACCACAAGTGATTGAACAGGCGAGCGGGATAAAGATATTTGGTAAATTAATTAAGTCCTTAGTATTCACAACTGATGTAGCTATTATCCGTAATTGTAATGCCAATGCTGTAATTGCAGTTTATCCATTTACTCCTCAACCTATCATAACCCATTCAATTATTAATTGTTCAGATGTTCCTGTTTTTTGCGGTGTGGGTGGCGGAACAACCAGAGGAAAACGAGTTACTAATTTAGCAGAGGATGCGGAGTTTCAAGGGGCCATGGGAGTGGTCTTAAATGCACCAACACCAAATGAAACAATTGAATATTTAAAACAAAAAATTGATATTCCCATAGTAATAACTGTAGTATCAGAAAAAACAGATATTAGAAAAAGATTAGAAGCAGGTGCAGATATTCTAAATATATCTGGTGCTTGGAAAACCAATGATATTATAAAAAGTATAAGACAAGAATTTCCTGAGGTTCCAATCATAGCCACTGGAGGACCGACGGATGAGAGTATACTAAAAACAATTGAAGCAGGAGCCAATGCCATTACCTATACGCCACCATCAAGTGGTGAAATATTTAAAAGTCTTATGACAAAATATCGTGGAGAAGATGACATAATATAGATTAAGTTGATGTCTTTATAAACATGGTTATTCAAGATATTTTTAGTATCAATAGAATGGAGACTAACTATGAATTTATTTCAAATATTTAATAAAATAAAAAAAGGAAATCCTCAAAAGGAAGTAGTGAAGGCTGTAATATCCAAAGATGAACAGAAAGCGAATTCCTTTTATGATATAAAGGTTAGTCAAAATGTATTGGATGCCCCGGCTAATCAAGGAGAAGAGGAATATGAAATCGTTGAAATTGAAATATTACCAGAAAAAATGATATGCCCTGATTGTGGGGGTATTACTTTAGTGGGTTTAGAGTTTTGTGATAAGTGCGGAGGGGAATTAACGAACTTAGATGGGTAATATGCTTATATTTATAGATAATGTCGATGATATATACAAAACTTTTTAAATATTTGATTAAATTTACTGTTGACAAAAAAGTCTTACGAGAGTACTATATATGAAAATAAAGACGTTCATAAAATTAAAGTGAACGTCTTAATTTATATCAATTTAATATTAGGCATTTACTATTTTTTTTAATACCAATACTTTAACACATTAATATATGATAAGTGCAAAGTGGTGAAAGGAAATAGTGTAAAGGAATAATCAAAGGGAGGAAGCATTATGAAAAAAGGATTAAAGAAATTATTAAGTCTTGGTCTTGTTTGTACATTTGCGGTTGCTGCATTAGCAGCTTGTGGTACAAAAGATACTGGTAGTTCGGGGGATACATTTGTGATTGGTGGTTTAGGACCACTAAGTGGTGGAGCTGCATCATATGGTATTTCAGTAAAACAAGGTGCAGAGATTGCCGTAAATGAAATAAACGAAGCTGGCGGCGTAAAAGTTGGAGATAAAACACTTAAACTAGAACTTAAGTTTTCTGATGATGAAGCATCTGGGGATGTTGCTTTATCCGCATATAATGCTCTTATGGATGACGGAGTTAATGCAATTCTTGGTACTGTTACAAGTGGTGCTGGTTTAGCAATTGCAGAACAAACCAATGAAGACGGAATATTCCAAATCACTCCATCAGGTTCAGCGCTTGGTCTTACAGAATATCCGAACCAATTTAGACTTTGCTTTACCGATCCATTACAAGGTGAAACAATGGCTAAATATGCAGTAGAAAAATTAGGCTACAAAAAAATAGCAATTATATATAATAATGCGGATGAATATAGTACTGGTGTTGCAGAAGCATTTGTTGCTACTGTTGGAACACTAGGTGCAGAAGTTGTTGCACAAGAAGCCTTTGTTACCGATGCAGTTGACTTCACAACTCAGTTAACAAAAATCAAGAATACAGATGCTGATGTAATTTTTGTACCTGCTTATTATCAAGATGCTGCTTACATTACAATGCAAGCAAAAGAACTTGGAATAACACTTCCTTTCTTAGGCTCTGATGGATGGGATGGAGTTATAGCAAAAGTAGTTGATACTTCTGTACTTGAGGGTGCTATATTCTTAAGTCCTTTCTTCTCAACAGACGAAAATGAAGCAGTTCAAGCTTTTGTTAAAACATACAATGAAAAATATAATGCAATACCTGACCAATTTGCAGCAGACGGTTATGATACTGTATATGTTATGAAAGCTGCGCTTGAAAAAGCAGCTTCTACAGAAAGTAAAGACCTAATTGCAGCTATGACTGAAATTAAAGTTAGTGGTCTTACTGGAGATATATCTTTTAATGCAGATGGAGAACCAAATAAAGGTGCTAAATTTGTAGAAATAAAAGGTGGAGAATATCACGGTAAACTTGATTAATTTACTATAATAAATTAATACTATAAGTAAAGAAATAGAATGACTAGGACAAAAGGAGATTTAAGTGACTAACTTATTATGAAGTAGTCTTTTCAACTCCTTTTGTTCTTATACTTTTAACTATGTATAATAACTTTAAACAAATCTGAATTTCTTCTCTTGGCGCAGAGATAATATATGATATAATTAAGAAAGTGTTTCGTGCAGATTTCTGGATTTATGAATGTATTAGGACTCTGAGTCTAGCGAAGGAACTTAGAATAATAATGAGAAAGAGGTGAAGGTATGGGAAGCATAATAGAACAACTTATAAATGGATTACGTTCAGGAAGTATTTATGCTTTGATTGCTCTAGGATATACCATGGTTTATGGTATTGCTAAAATGATTAATTTTGCACATGGTGATATCATTATGGTTGGAGCATATTCATTATATGTTACCATTGGTGTTCTTAAGTTACCAGCGATAGTAGGTGTAATTATTACAATCATTGTTTGTGCGAGTTTAGGGGTATTAATTGAAAAAGTGGCTTATAAACCACTAAGAAAAGCTCCAAGCTTGGCTGTACTGATAACAGCGATCGGTATTAGTTTTTTATTACAAAGTTTAGCCTTATTAATCTTTAGTGCAAATCCGATTGCATTTAAATCAATTATTAATTTAGAACCTGTAACGATTGGAAGCGTAACCATATCGGGAATTACGATTGTTACATTAGTTGTTACATTTGTTTGTATGGTAATTCTAACAATATTTATAAATAAAACAAAAGCAGGAAGTGCAATGCGTGCAGTTTCAGAAGATAAAGCAGCAGCACAATTAATGGGCATTAATGTTAATCGTACGATATCTATGACATTTGCCATTGGTTCAGCGTTAGCAGCAGTTGCGGGTATCATGTTTGTATGTCAATATCAATCAATGAAGCCAACTCTTGGTGCTTTACCTGGTATTAAAGCCTTTGTAGCTGCAGTTCTTGGCGGAATTGGCAGTATACCTGGCGCTATGATTGGTGGTATGTTACTTGGGGTCATTGAGAGTATTTCAAAAGCTTACATATCTTCTGAATTAGCAGATGGTATCGTATTTGCAGTTTTAGTTCTAGTACTTCTAGTTAAACCTTCTGGTCTTTTAGGCAAGAACAGAATTGAGAAAGTGTAGGAGGAACTATAATGAAAGATATGAAAAAGACCTTATCAAAGTATAAACCAATCCTATATATGGGAGCTATCATCTTAATTTATGTTTTAATATATTTTTTAGTAACAGGTAATGTCCTTAATAGACAGTTTAAGAGCTTATTAGTTCCAATTGGTATTAATATAATTCTAGCGGTATCCCTAAATTTAACAACTGGTTTTTTAGGTGAATTATCTTTAGGCCACGCTGGTTTTATGGCAATTGGCGCATATTCTGGAGCAATATTTACCTTACGCTCTTCTTTGCCAGAAGTATTAGAATTTATTTTAGCTATTTTAATTGGTGGCTTAATTGCAGCTATCTTTGGAGTATTAATCGGTATGCCTGTATTACGATTAAAAGGTGATTACTTAGCTATTGTAACTCTTGCATTTGGTGAAATTATTCGTTCTGTTATAAATTCATTAAAGATAACTGGTGGAGCCATGGGCTTATCAAAAATACCTCGTTATTCCAATTATACATGGGTTTATATCATGGTCATCATAACCATAATCTTTATATCAAATCTTGTTCGTTCAAGGCATGGTAGAGCAATTATATCCATTCGTGAAAACTATATTGCTGCTGAATCCATGGGTATTAAAGTAAGTAAATATAAAATCATGGCTTTTGTTATTGCTGCATTCTTCGCAGGAGTTGCAGGTGTATTATATGGCCATAATCTTAGTATTTTAAAACCAGCTGACTTTGATTACAATAAATCCATCGAAATATTAGTTATCGTTGTACTTGGTGGTATGGGAAGTATTAAAGGCTCTGTAATCTCTGCGATTATATTAACAGTCTTACCTGAAATGCTACGTGCAGCCGATGATTTAAGAATGTTACTATATGCAATCGTACTAATTGTTATGATGTTATTTAACTCCTCCGATATTCGTACGAAACTTGAAGACAGAGGAATTGCTATTAGTTTGCCAAAGTTTGGTAAAGATAAAAAACAAGCGGTTACTTCGAATAAGGGAAATAAATAACGGCAAGGAAGGTGGTATAAATGGCATTATTAGAAGTTAAAAATTTAGGAATCTCATTTGGTGGCCTTCGTGCTGTAGACGATGTTAATTTATCGATTGAAAAAGGTCAGTTATTTGGATTAATCGGGCCAAATGGAGCAGGTAAAACAACCATTTTCAATCTGCTTACTGGTGTATATCGACCAACAACTGGTACAATTAAAATTGACGGGACACATATTGTTGGTAAGTCACCATCAGAAATTTGTAATGCAGGTATTGCAAGAACATTTCAAAATATTCGACTATTTAAAAAAATGACAGTGCTTGATAATGTAAAGACAGCTCTTCATAATGAAGTGAAATATTCATTACTAACAAGTTTTATAAGACTACCAAACTTTTTTAAGTCTGAAAAAGCGATGGATCAAAAAGCAATGGAAATTCTAAAGGTTTTTGATTTAGATAAAGAAGCTGATTTTCTTGCCTGTAATCTTCCATATGGTAAGCAAAGAAAGCTAGAAATTGCAAGAGCACTTGCTACGAATCCCAAATTGTTATTATTAGATGAACCAGCTGCTGGTATGAATCCAAATGAAACAAAAGAGTTAATGGACACGATTCGCTTAGTACGTGACCGTTATCAGATTACTATTTTACTTATTGAACATGATATGAAATTGGTTACTGGTATCTGTGAAAAAATAGTAGTGTTAAACTTTGGTACTGAGTTAGCATCTGGAACACCAGAGTTAGTACTTAATAATCCAGAAGTTATTACCGCATATCTTGGTGAATAATAAGGAATCCCTAGAATAGGAGGAATATCAAGTGGCAATGTTATCAATAAAAGATTTGGAAGTTTACTATGGTATTATTGGTGCCATAAAGGGTATCTCCTTTGATGTTAACGAAGGAGAAGTAATCGCACTCATTGGAGCCAATGGTGCTGGTAAAACAACAATATTAAATACGATCACAGGTTTAGTTCCTGCTAAATCTGGCAGCATAGAATTTGAAGGTCATAATTTATTAAAGACAGCAGCTCACAGTATTGTGTCTTTAGGTATGGCACATGTTCCTGAAGGTAGACGAATATTTCAAGAACTAACAGTATTAGAAAACCTTAAAATGGGTGCATATACTAGGAAAGATAAAAAAGAAATACAAGAAACCCTTGAGAAAATATATAAGAGATTTCCAAGATTAAATGAAAGAAAAAATCAAATTGCAGGAACATTAAGTGGTGGAGAACAGCAGATGCTTGCTATGGGTCGTGCATTAATGTCCCATCCTAGGATAATATTAATGGATGAACCATCAATGGGATTATCCCCATTGTTTGTGAATGAAATATTTGATATAATAAGAGAAATAAGTAAGAGCGGAACTACTGTTTTATTAGTTGAACAGAATGCGAAAAAAGCCTTATCCATTGCAAATCGTGCATATGTTTTAGAAACTGGTAATATTGTATTACAAGGAGATGCAAATGAGCTTTTAAATAATGATTCTGTTAAGAAGGCTTACTTAGGTGAAAGTTAATTCATAAATAAAGGAAGTCAGAACTCGACTGTTATCATACAGGAGTAGGAATGGAGGTTTAGATGGAACATTTTGTAATAACCATAGCGAGAGGTTATGGTAGTGGCGGTAAAACCATGGGTAAAATGTTAGCGGAAGAACTAGGTGTACACTTCTATGATAGAGAATTATTAAGACTAGCTTCAGATGAAAGTGGCATTAATGAAGAGTTATTTGGAAAAGCGGATGAACAACTAAAAAAGAGCCTATTATTTCGTATCGCCAGAAAAGAATATAAGGGACAATTAATTCCTCCAGATCGGGAAGACTTTGTAAGTAATGATAATTTATTTAATTATCAAGCAAAGGTAATTAAACAGTTAGCAGAGCAAGAATCCTGTATAATTGTTGGAAGATGCGCCGATTATATTCTAAAAGATAAGGATAATGTGGTTAAAATATTTGTTCATGCATCGGTAGAGGATTGTGTACAAAGACTTGAAGATATGTATCACTTACCAAAGAAAGAGCTAGAAAAGAAGGTAATTGATACAGATAAGAGAAGATCAGATTACTATAAATACTACACAGGACGCAATTGGGAAGATGCAAAAAATTATGATCTATGCTTAAATAGCGGAAGATTAGGTTTTGACAAATGCGTAGAAATTGTAAAGAATTATCTAAAGATACGTTATGATATCTAGTTTATGTATCTAGGATTAAGCTTTTAATCACAATAAATGTATTATGAGAATGTAATCTTCTTATATAAGAACATATTAATTAAGCAGGAGCAATAAGCTTCCTGCTTTTTTCTCATACTCATGGAAGACAAGCTTTGCTTTATTACACCGAATTACATGTAAAATAAAGTCTTTAAGGCTTACTTTCTTCTATGAGATATTTTTAGGAAATGCTTTTATTTCGCTATTTACTATGTTATACTATGTAAACTAATTATTCTTAAAAATATGGTAAATAGTAATACAAATCGATAAGAAAGAGGGTTCATTATGATTTCAAAAAAGATGATTCAATTAGTTGAAAATAGCTCTGTTATTCGTGAAATGTTTGAAGAAGGCAAGCGTTTAGCTAAAATACATGGTGCTGATAAGGTATATGATTTTAGTTTAGGTAATCCGAGTGTAAAGCCACCAAAGGAAGTTAAAGAAGCTTTAATTGATATTGTAAAAAATGAGAATGATACCTTTTTACACGGATATATGAACAATTCAGGTTTCGAGGATGTTAGAGAAGCAATTGCTTTATCGATAAATGATAATTATCAAACCTCACTATGTGAAAAAAATATTGTGATGACTGTTGGAGCTGCAGGAGGATTAAATGTAATACTTAAGACTCTTTTAAATCCTATGGATGAAGTTGTTGTATTTGCTCCTTTCTTTGGTGAGTATAGAAACTATGTTAATAATTATGATGGTAAACTTGTAGTAGTTAGCCCTAATACAGTTGATTTTCAACCGAATCTAGGTGAATTAGAAGAAAAACTTACCGCAAATACGAAAGCAGTTATTATTAATACTCCGAATAATCCAACGGGTGTGGTATATTCCTTAGAAACCATTAAGGAACTAGCTAAAATTCTTGAGAAGAAACAAACAGAGTTTGGAAGCTCTATATACCTTATCTCAGATGAACCATACCGTGAACTTGTATATGATGGAGTAGAAGTACCTTATATAACGAAATACTATAAAAATACCATTGTAGTATATTCCTATAGTAAATCCTTGTCTCTACCAGGTGAGCGTATTGGCTATTTAGTTATTCCAAGTGAAGTTGATTCCTATGATCAAATAATACAGGCTACGAATGTAGCGAATCGTATACTAGGGTTTGTAAATGCTCCATCACTAATACAAAGAATTGTACCTAGATGTTTATCTCTACAAGTTGATGTTGAAATATATAATCAAAATCGAGAATTACTTTATAACAATTTAACAAGCTTTGGATACAACTGTGTAAAACCAGAAGGAGCTTTTTACCTATTTATAAAAGCCTTTGAAGACGATGATAAGAATTTTGCAAAACGTGCAAAAGAGCATAATATCTTAATCGTACCAGGTTCTTCTTTTGGATGTCCAGGATATTGTAGACTAGCTTATTGCGTGCCTCAATCGGTAATTGAAAATTCTTTAGAAGGCTTCAAAAAGTTAGCCCTAGAATATCAAAATAATGAATAAACTTAAAAAATACTTTTACTAAAAGAAATGAAGTTTACTATGGGAGATAAATTTTTCATAGACTATTTAAATGAATTTATTTAGCGAATGATTCGTATACGAATGAGATAATAATTATTTTGTGTGAAGGAAAATAAGAAGGAAAGGTTGCCACATTATTTTTTCACACCATTAAGTGGCAGTGTCGCTATGCGGCTAGGTATGTTAAACATGAAAGCTTGGGAAAGCTATATTCGAAAAGTAGATCCCTATGTACCTGGTGAACAACCAAAAGAGAAAAATATAATAAAGCTTAATACAAATGAAAATCCCTACCCTCCTACTAAGAGAGTGCTGGATGCCATTCATAACCTAAATTACGACTCACTAAAACGATACCCTGATCCAAGGTGTCTTGAATTAGTAGAAGCAATTGCATCCTATCATAAGTTAACTAGTGATATGGTGTTCGTTGGTGTAGGTTCAGATGATGTACTAGGGATGGCTTTTTTGACTTTTTTTAATTCAAATAAACCGATTTTATTTGCGGACATCACCTATTCTTTTTATGAAGTTTGGGCTAACCTATTTCAAGTTCCTTATGAAAAACAACCACTTAATGAAGAATTATTAATAAGGAAGGAAGACTATTATAAAGAGAATGGAGGAATCGTGATCGCGAATCCTAATGCACCAACCTCTATATATGAGAGTTTAGACTCCATTAGAGATATTCTTGAACATAATCAGGACTCCATTGTAATCGTGGATGAAGCTTACATTGATTTTGGTGGTGAAAGTGCTCGTGACTTAATAAAGCTCTATGATAATTTATTAGTAGTTCAAACCTTTTCCAAATCTCGTTCTATGGCTGGTATGCGAATTGGCTATGCAATGGGTAATAGTAGGCTAATAAAGGCATTAAACGATGTAAAATTCTCATATAATTCCTACACCTTAAATCAAACTTCCATTGACTTTGGCATTAAAGCAATAGAAGATGAAGCGTATTTTCTGGAGTGTGTGAAAAAGATTATAGATACGAGAGAGTATACATGTAAGGAACTTAAGAAATTAGGATTTTCATTTCCTAAGTCATCTACTAACTTTCTCTTTGTTACTCACCCTCTAATACATGCGAGTGAATTATATGAATATCTAAGAGAAGAGCATATTTACGTTCGTTATTTTAAAAAGTCAAGAATCGATAACTATCTTAGAATAAGCATCGGAACGATGGAGGAGATGAATCAATTTATAGAGGTATTAAGGAAACGAATGTAGAAATGTATAGAAAAGTATCAATTATATTACAGTATATGAAGATTTAGTATAGTAAATATATACAATGTTAAAACTGAAATTTTAACATTTAGGCCTTTTGTAGGAGCCCCTTATAAAAAGCAATATGCAATATTAATAAAATAATCGCTTCATTTTACTACAAGTTGTTTAAAATTACACTCATTTTTAGATTCTAAAGGAAATTACTCGAAATATAGGGTATTTTTAGGAACAAAAAAGGGTTGATTTCTATTGAGTATATGTTATAATTATTAAGTAATTATTAACAAGTTATTACTAACCTGTAAGAAAACATTACAACTTGTAACAAATTAATCATATCCTCGAAGAATAAATATAACCTGTGGAATGGAGTTAAATATGAAGTCTAAGAAGTTAATGTTGTGTATGCTTATAGTAATCGTTTTTTCTATTGGATTAGGAACTAATAATGTATATGCAGATGAATTATCAACTGTGGTTGAAGAGAGCTCAATCGTTGATGAAGATACTGAAGTAGTAGATAATGATACGAATATAGATGTAGCAGAAGACAGTGATATTGATGAAGATTTAATTGAAGACGAGACAGAGGAAGATACGGAAGAAGTATCTGAATCAGATAATAAAGAAACAGCTAAAGTTGAGAAAGACACCAAGTCTGTAAAAGATGATGAATCCAAATCAGAAGAAAAGTCAGAAGTAAAGTCAGTAGAAAAGAAGACTACAAAAACTGTTACTAAAAAAGAGAACAACTATACAAAGGCAGAACTTAGATTATTATCTAGCCTTATTTACGCAGAAGCTGGCAATCAATCTTATAAAGGTAAATTAGCAGTAGCAAATATTGTAATAAATCGTGCGAAAAGTAGTGTCTTTTGGCATGTTGATACCATAAAAGAAGTAGTTTATGATTCAAAATGGGGTGTTCAATTTAGTGTTATTAAAAAAGGTAGCAGTGGAACTAGCCCCTTAAGTAGAGCACTTAGCAAATATGATTCTAAGAAGTATTCAAGTGAAGCAGATAAAAAGAGTATGGAAGCTTGCATCAAAGCTGCAAAGGCTGCTTTAAATGGAGAAAATAATATTGGTAGTTATTTATATTTTAATGGATATTCTAAAACATTAGCTAAGAAATATCCAAATCATGAAATAATCGGAGATCATATTTTTTATAAACGTTAATAACATCGAGTTTACAGATTATCTGTAAACTCTTTTTTTGCTTTGTAATACATACTATAATACTATGTAATCTGTTTTGACTATTAAAAATAATTGTGGTAATATATATGCTATATGAAAAGTGCTTTAAGGAGGACGACATGGAAAACGATAGTACAATGCCAATGAATATGGATAATAAAACTGATATGGAATTAGATAACTCTTCAGAAAAAGAGACGGTATCCAAAAACTTTATTGAACAAATTATAGAAAAGGATATTAAGGAAGGAAGAGTTACTAATATTATAACTCGTTTTCCCCCAGAACCTAATGGATATCTTCATATTGGACATGCTAAGTCCATCTTATTAAATTATGGACTAGCTTTAAAATATGGTGGTAAATTTAATCTAAGATTTGATGATACCAACCCTACGAAGGAAAAAACTGAATTTGTTGAGTCAATAATCGAGGATGTGAAATGGCTTGGTGGAGATTATGAGGATAGAGTTTTCTTTGCATCTGATTATTTTGATCAAATGTATGAAGGTGCAATAAAGTTAATCAAAAAGGGTAAAGCATATGTATGTGATTTATCTCCTGAAGAAATTAGAGAATATCGTGGAACGCTAACAAAGCCTGGTATGAATAGTCCATATCGAGATAGAAGCATCGATGAAAATTTAAGACTATTCGAAGGAATGAAGAATGGCGAATTTAGGGATGGTGAAAAAGTATTAAGAGCAAAAATAGATATGGCTTCACCAAATATAAATATGAGGGACCCAATACTTTATCGTATTGCAAGAATGACCCATCATAATACAGGAGATAAATGGTGTATTTATCCTATGTACGATTATGCACATCCAATTGAAGATGCGATTGAAGGTATCACACACTCCATATGTACCCTTGAATTTGAAGATCATAGACCACTTTATGACTGGGTAGTAAGTGAGCTAGAATATGTGAATCCTCCAAAACAAATCGAGTTTGCAAAACTATATTTAACCAATGTTATTACTGGTAAGCGTTATATTAAACGTTTAGTTGAAGATGGTATTGTGGATGGATGGGATGATCCAAGACTAGTATCTATAAGTGCATTACGAAGAAGAGGATTTACAAGAGAATCCTTAAAATTATTTATGGAGCTATGTGGTGTATCAAAAAGTAATAGCTCGGTTGATTATGCTATGCTTGAGTATTGTATACGTGAGGATTTAAAATTAAAAAAACCGAGAGTTATGGCTGTTTTAGATCCAATCAAATTAGTAATTACCAACTATCCTGAAAATGAAATTGAGTATTTAGATGTTGAAAATAACAATGAGAACGAAGAGCTTGGTAAGAGACAAGTTCCATTCTCTAGAGAGCTATATATAGATAGAGAAGATTTTATGATTGAACCACCAAAAAAATACTTTAGACTATTTCCAGGTAATGAAGTTCGTTTAATGCATGCTTATTTTGTAACATGCACGGATTATATTACAGATGAATTCGGTAATGTAACAGAAGTACATTGTACTTATGACAAAGAAACAAAGAGTGGTTCTGGCTTTACTGGACGTAAGGTAAAAGGTACAATTCATTGGGTAGAAGCGAAAACTGCTGTAAAAGCTACCGTTAGATTATATGAGAATATTGTGGATGAGGAAAAAGGTGTTTATAATGAAGATGGAAGTCTTAACTTAAATCCAAATTCTATCACTACATTAGAAGAATGCTATATTGAACCAAGTGTTAAAGATGCTAAGGCATATGATAGCTTCCAATTTTTAAGACATGGATACTTCTCGGTAGATTATAAGGATACAAGGGAAGAACATTTAGTGTTTAATCGAATTGTTTCCTTAAAAAGCTCATATAAACCTGTTTAAAGGAGGATAAAGTATGGCGAATTTATTTTCAGGCCTAGAGGCCTTTGGTCTTGGAAAAATGGCAAACATGGAAGTATATGCAACGGACGAAAAAAACAATAAAAAGTCTAGCCAGCAAGAAGAATCAGAAAAAAATGTAGTTGTAGAAGCTGATTATCTATTTGATAAGAGTTTTACCTGCCCAGTATGTGATAAAGAATTTAAATCAAAGACTGTAAAAACTGGTAAAGTAAAATTAGTCTCAGCTGATTCTGATCTAAGACCTAAGTATCAAAATGTGGATTCCCTAAAATACGATGCTATTGTATGCCCACATTGTGGTTATGGTGCTCTAAATCGATTCTTTAATTATGTGACTAGTGTGCAAGGAAAATTAATTCGTGAGCAAATATCATCTTCTTTTAAAGGAATTAGTGTAGATGGAGATAGCTATAGCTACGAAGATGCGATTGCTAGACATAAACTTGCATTAGTAAACACTATCGTAAAGAGAAGCAAGTTAAGCGAACGTGCTTATACATGTTTAAAGACAGCTTGGCTCCTTCGTGGAAAATGTGAGTCCATCTTAGAAGAAAAGGGCAATAAACTTAGTGATGGTGATAAAGCAACTATAAAAGCGCTTCAGCTTGAAGAATTAGATTTTATAACAAAAGCTTATGAAGGATTTTTAGAAGCTTTTTCAAAAGAAATGTTTCCAATGTGTGGCATGGATGAACACACAACCACATATTTAGTAGCAGATCTTGCAAAACGTATTGGAAAATATGATGAAGCAAGTAGATGGATATCTAAGGTTTTAATCGCTAGAGATGCCAATGAAAGAATTAAAAGCAAGGCAAGAGAACTAAAAGATAGCTTAAAATAAGTTAAGTTCAAAAATAAAGGGGTGCATACATATGATGTATAGCACCCCAAATTATTGGGTTAAATATAGTTGGTAAGGAAGTATCATACACTTAAAAGCAAACGTCATTTGTTTTTAGCTTTCTTCTACAATACCATTTACCTTTAGCATGGAACGTATTAAGGCATCCTTTGAATTCTTCCAAGGTTCATTTGCATAACGGTAATCGAATTTATCAATAAACCAGTCAAGATCATCACGAACACGTTTTAAATTTTCTATATATAAGGTATTTATATCATTTATAAAATTCTCTACCATTGAGGCATTAAGCTGTTTCGTAGCCTCTTCATAAAGTAATCCATAATGAGTGGTACAAAAACCCTTACCTTTTCTAAATTTCTCTCTGAAATCCATATCAGACTGATAAATATAGAAGATAGTCGCAATATATCGTTCAAAGAAGCCGTTTACTCTTTTACATACAAAACATGATGAGTCTAGTCTGTCAACATACTGTTTTACTTCTTGGGATGAGGTGGTCTTCTTTTTAAATAAAGAAGGTGAAGAAAGTTTTTTGCTACTTCCTGCTAATTTCTCAATATCTTTAATGGTTTTATCCATATGAGTTTTTAACATTAATGCTAGACCTAATCGGTTTTGATTCTTATACAGAAGGGGGAGGTGGTGAGAACAAAAACCATCTTTATCAGTTTCCATTCGAACGAAATCCTCCATATAACTTGTACCCATAGTATATTCAATGGCATCCACTTCAAGTTTATTCTTAATAAAGCAAATCGGACATTCTGTGTTAGCGTCAAATGCTTCATTTACTGGAATTGTGTATAATTTTTCTTTCATGAAACCCCATCCTTTTCTTTTTGATTTATTATAGCATAGCATAGGTCCTACTGCAATCTTATGACATATGTGAACGATAAAAGAAAAGGAATCAAAGAAAGAAATGAAAAAAGAAGAATGAAATATTAAAAAATGGATATATTTACAGTAGTTGGTTCTTTTAATAATTTAAAAAAAGTGAGATTTAATGAGATAAAGAGAGTAAATAAGAGAATAAATTTGATAAAGTATAAAAAAACATGATTTTAAATGTTAAACAAATTTGCATATTCAAGCTAAATTTACTAATATATAGCTTAAGTTAGCACTCATTAAAGAAGAGTGCTAATAATTTGAAAAAGATTAGAGGCTATAGATAGCCTAATGTAAGTAAATATCTAATAATAAGGAGGAAATAATATGAAGTTAGTACCATTAGGAGACAAAGTAGTTTTAAAGCAATTAGTTGCTGAAGAAACAACAAAATCAGGTATTGTTTTACCAGGTCAAGCGAAAGAAAAACCTCAACAAGCAGAAGTTGTTGCTGTAGGACCAGGGGGTATTGTAGACGGGAAAGAAGTTACAATGCAGGTTAAGGTAGGCGACAAAGTTATTTACTCTAAATACTCAGGAACAGAAGTAAAATTAGAAGACGAAGAATTTATTGTTGTAAAACAAAACGATATAGTAGCAATTGTTGAAGACTAATCAATAATCCAATAGGAGGTTTAGAAATATGGCGAAAGAAATCAAATATGGTGCAGAAGCAAGAGCAGCGCTAGAAGCTGGTGTAAATCAATTAGCAAATACAGTAAAAGTTACATTAGGACCTAAGGGAAGAAATGTTGTTTTAGATAAATCATTTGGAGCTCCATTAATTACAAACGATGGTGTTACAATCGCAAAAGAAATTGAACTTGAAGATGCATTTGAAAATATGGGTGCTCAATTAGTAAAAGAAGTAGCTACAAAAACAAACGATGTAGCTGGTGATGGTACTACTACTGCAACTGTATTAGCACAAGCTATGATAAATGAAGGTATCAAAAACCTAGCAGCTGGTGCAAACCCAATAATCTTAAGAAAAGGTATGCAAAAGGCTACGGATTGTGCAGTAGATGCAATCCTTAAAATGAGCTCTAAAATCAATGGTAAAGAACAAATCGCAAGAGTAGCTGCAATCTCTGCTGGAGATGATTCCGTTGGTGAAATGGTAGCTGACGCTATGGAAAAAGTATCGAACGACGGTGTTATTACCATTGAAGAATCTAAGACTATGAAAACAGAATTAGATTTAGTAGAAGGTATGCAATTTGATCGAGGTTATGTATCCGCATATATGGCAACAGATATGGATAAAATGGAAGCAAACCTTGAAAATCCATATATTTTAATCACAGATAAGAAGATCTCTAATATTCAAGAAATATTACCAGTACTTGAACAAATTGTTCAAACAGGTTCAAAATTACTTATTATCGCTGAAGATGTTGAAGGTGAAGCATTAACAACTTTAGTTATCAATAAATTAAGAGGAACCTTTACTGTATGTGCAGTAAAAGCTCCAGGCTATGGTGATAGAAGAAAAGCAATGCTACAAGAC
>JAFAEB010000444.1 GCA_023424235.1 Bacillota bacterium | reverse complement strand
CTACTAGATCCAATTTTGATACCGATATCAGGGTTAATAACTCCTTCTTTTTCTAGAATACTTGTATAACCCCAGCTACCTTCTGTATAAGCTTTATCATATGTCTCATTTACTAAGTCAACTCTTTCTTTAATTTTGTCATAGGTATCCGACCCTTCCAAAGCACCAGAATCGATATAGTACTCTAATGTATCAGGAATAATCAAAAGCTTGGCAATAACTTCACGATTTATACCATCAAGGATACCTGAAACGGTTGATAAGACTGTAGGTATTGCTTGTGATACATTCCAAGTAACGGACAAGTCCTTATTCACAGCAAAACCATTCTCATAAACTCCTACATTTAATTTCGTTGGTAAATCATTCGTATTAAAATATATCTCCTCCATCGGAGTATTCACTTTAAGAGTATACAACTGTTCCAAATCGGTTAGAGTCCAATTGGAATATGACTTTATTTGCATGCCTAAGCTTGGAGTGATTTCAATTGGTAACCATATATATCTTGAGTCTGCTAAGTTATTAGAAAACCATCTGTCACCCATGTAAATATATAAGCCTCTGTCTTTATCATATGGTATTACATTTGTACTTTGACTTTGGAAGGTTGTTTTCGTATCATCCCCAATACAAGGATCGCCCATATTCGTCCATGTTCCAAGGATAGAATCAGCAACCCAATATCTAGCTTGATTTGGACTCCACCCTGTTGCACCGGATGTAATCATATAGTATTTACCCTCATATTTAAAGATGGCTGGTGCTTCTCTTTGTGCACCTGGAAACAATCGAACAAAATCAACACCATGTACAGCATCATCTACAGATACGTCTAGGTAGGTATAATCCTCATTTAGTCTAGAAATAAACATGGTCATATTTTCTTCGCTTGAATAAATTATATAGGCTGTTTTGTCATCATCGATAAAGAGATTCATATCTCTAGCAAAGCCTTTACTATTTTCGTACCACGCTCCTGTTAATTGATCAGCTGGAGCAACATGTAATCGATATCGATCAATAAACTGAAATGGTCCAGTAGGTGAATCACTAATTGCAACACCTGCGCAAGCAGCTGCATAGTTAGCACTACTTGTTTCCGTTGGGCCATCTGCATGAAACCAAATAACATATTTTCCTGTTTTTTGATTGTAAATCATTTTTGGTCTCTCAATTACTGAAGTGGAATCATTGATACATAAAAAAACTCGATCTTTTTGCTCAGGAGTATATGATGCATAAAGACTAGAGAAGTATTCATCATTATCAAGCTGCTCTCTACGATTTAGAGTACGCATTACATATCCTTCAAAGGTCCAATTGTATAAATCATTTGAGGAATATGCAGTGATACCATTACTTCGATATCCCTTCGTCTTATCTTCTCCATACCACCACCACTTTCCATTTAAGAACTGAACCTGTCCCCCATGTGCTTGAACTGGAATACCATTGGTATCTTTTAAAACATCACCATTTGTACCAGTAAAAGAGTTATAAGTTGTTATTGTTCTTAGATTGGTAAACATAGTATCAAGATTATTACACATTTCCTCGATTTGAGAAGGTGATGCACTAGCTTCAATTACCATACCTTTTGCTACATCTAATAATTCTCTCATATGTGTAATGGTATCTTCTCTAAAAGCAAGATCAAGATAAAGTTCGCTAAGGGCCTCAGTAGCATATTGAACTCCATTTGCAATGGCTTCTTCTAATTTATGTTCAATTACTTTAATTTTAGTATCCAATACTTCCATATTAAACCTAGCTACTGCTCTTACAATAATATAATTTAAAATCGGATCTTTATATTGATCTGTTCTTAATGGATTATGTACAAAAATATTAAGTTCACCATCAAGTACTTCCACTCTATTTTTTCTTTCAACGAGAGCTCCTTGTCCTAAAGTAACCGCACTATCAGTAGTATTATCCTCCAAAACAATATCAACACTTCTTCCTGACCATGGATTTTTAAAGCCCACTGTTACTTCATATTCACCTTCAGGTAATTGAAAATCATAGTAAAAGCCACTTACTCCAGATACATAAGTAATGTTCGTAGGTACATAATAAAAAGTGTCTTCTTTTTTTACACTAAGCTTATCACCACCAGACATATACTTGGAATTACTGTCATTAGGTCTATGCCCCCAAATATATCCTGTTGTATCGGTACCGTATTCTTTATCAGTAATTGATTGTAATAGCCCAATTCTTTCACCAGGAGATACTTGGTTAAGTATGGTTGCTCCACAATTAACATAATAAAGTATGTAATCATTCGCAATTATTTCTTCTTGTGTAGGGAAGGGGATTGGATCGTTTAATAGGTTTTGAACGATTGAATCTCCTAAATTAGCATCTTCATTGGTAATTAAATTTTCCTTGGTATCTTTCCTTTGTTCACTAGAATTCAAACTTTTTTCTAAGGATTTTTCTGCTTCCATTATAATGGTTTCATCTTGAGTTTCATTCATTCTACTTTCTTTGGTATTTGTTACACTTTCATTTGTCGTAACATACTGTGCAGATAGACTAACTGGATTCACAATCAGGCAAATGCATAATATGATAGAACATATTCGTTGCAACTTTTTCATGAAGCTCATTACATCCCTTCTTTTATTTTTTTGATGATTATTACTAATTATTTTGTATTTTGCAATCGATTTTTGTCTATTATCACTAAAACCATCAATAATTGAATTTTAGCATACTTTAAAATGTTCTGCAATCGATTTCATAAAAATTTACTAGAAATATTCTATTTATTTACGAAATCATCCATGGTCCAATCACGATTATTTCGAATTCTAATACCTTGATTTTGTGTAAATTCGATAGGAAGCCAAATATATCTTGAATCACCTAAATTATTAGAAAACCACCTATCCCCCATAAAAATAAATAGTCCTTTTTCTGTATCATAGGGAATTACATTCGTACTTTGACTATCAAAGCTTGTTTTCTTTATATCTCCTATAAAAGGGTCTCCCATATCAATCCAATCTCCTAGCATAGAATCTGACATCCAATATCTTCCTTGATTTGGTGCCCATCCTGTTGCACCTGAAGTTATCATATAATACTTATCTTTAAACTTAAAGATTGCTGGTGCTTCACGCTGTGCCCCAGGAAACAATCTAACAAAGTCTTTCCCATGTACTGCATCTTCTACAGAAGTAGCTAGATAAGTATATTCATCATTTAACTTAGATATAAACATTGTCATATTCTCTTCACTTGAATATATGATATAAGCCGTATGATCATCATCAATAAATAGATTCATATCTCTTGCAAATCCTTTGTGTTCTTCATACCACTCACCTTTTATTTGGTCTTTTGGCGATATATTTAAACGATATCGATCTATAAAACGAAATGGACCAGTAGGGGAATCACTAATTGCAACACCAGCACATGCTGCTGCATAATTTGCAGTACTTGATTCTGTTGGTCCATCTGCATGAAACCATATGATATATTTATTGGTCTTTTTATTATAAATCATTTTAGGTCTCTCTATTACAGATGTGGAATCATTTATACAAAGGAATACATTGTCTTTTTCTTCTTTACTATAATCCGCATATAAATTCTTAAAATACTCATCCGTATCCAATTGCTCTCTGCTTGATACACTTCTCATAACATAACCTTCAAAAGTCCAGTTATATAAATCATCGGAAGAATAGGCACTTATACCATTACTACGATAGCCTCTTGTTTTATCTTCTCCATACCACCACCATTTTCCATTTAGAAATTGTACTTGACCTCCATGTGCTTGTATTGGAACCCCATTAGTATCTTTTAATAGGTCACCGTTAGTTCCAGTAAATGAGTTATATAAAGGGATAGTACGTAGATTTGTATAGATATCTTCGAGTTTATTGCTTATTTCTTCAATTTCAGCAGCACTACCATTTTTACTTGACAGCATTTCATTTCCTATTTCAAGTATGTCATTTAACTCATTAATGGTATCCGCTTTTCCATATTGGTCGATATACTTTTCATCAAGTGTTTCTGTTGCAAAAGTAACGCCCTTCGATTTTAACTCATTAATTGCGTTCTCTATGGATTCCATTTTAATATTTAGATAGGCGAAATCATAAATAGGCATCGCTTTGATAATAATATAACTTAGGATAGGATCTTGGTAACGATCTGCTCTCCTTGGATTATGTATAAATACATTTAGTTCACCATCTATTACCTTAATTTCATGACTGCTTTCCACTAGCATACCTTCATCTAAAGATAGTTGATTGGTAACTCTATTCTCTTCTAAATCTATTTCAATTGTTCTATGTGACCATGGATTTTTAAAACCAACTGTAACAATATATTCACCATCAGGTAATTGAAAATCATAATAAAATCCGCTAATCCCAGATACATAGGAAACATCGGTTGAAACATAATAATAAGTATCTTCCATTTCAACACTCGAACTGTCTCCACCAGAAACATATTTTGAATTTTTATTACTTTCTCGATGCCCCCAACTATATCCTGTGCTATCCATACCATATAATTTATCTGTAACCGATTGCAACAAACCCATCTTATCACCTTCAGCTACTTTATCAACAATGCTGGCACCACAATTTACGTAGTAAAGGATAAAATCGTTCTTCGCTAACACTTCATTCGTTGGATAAAATATGGTTACTTCATCACTATCTTCTTCATTAGCAATTGGTAACATCTCTTCGTTAATTACATTTTTAACTTCTTCACTTACTGCTTGATCTTGTGTACTCATATGCTTCTTATTAGCTCTTAATCCAATAAGTACTACTAGGATTATGAATAAAGTAATAGCAATACATAAAGTTAATATTCTGTTGCGTCTTATTAATTTCATTTCTACATGCTCTCCCTTTCTTTGCTTTGAAAATAATAATACGATTGACATCGTGAACCTTTCCTTATCGTATCGTTTTGTGTATTATTTCTTATGTCAATCGATTGCAATAAATTATAACATACAATATTGCTAATTTCAAATAATTAAGTCATGGGACATTTCTATTTTTTTGCAATTTAAAAAAGGTTGAAACTTTAAGTTTCAACCTTTTATTTACATAAGCCGTTATCCTACGGCGTTGCTTTCACAATCATGTCCCCCACAGAGCATCATTGTTATAAAAATTATTTTGCGTAGTCTGTTACTCTTGATTCTCTGATAACATTAACTTTAATTTGACCTGGATATTCTAGATCGGATTCAATTTGCTTTGAAATATCGCGAGCAAGCAATATCATATCTGCATCACTTACTTGTTCTGGCATAACCATAATACGAACTTCTCTACCTGCTTGTATCGCGAATGACTTATCTACTCCCTTAAAGCTGTTTGTGATATCTTCTAACTGTTTCAATCTGTTGGTGTATGTTTCTAACGTTTCTCTTCTTGCACCTGGTCTTGCTGCTGAAATCGTATCTGCAGCTTGAACAATACAAGCAATTAATGATTCAGGTTCCACATCACCATGATGGGATTCTACTGCATTAATAACAATTGGAGATTCTTTATACTTTCTGCATAGATCAACGCCGATTTGAATATGTGAACCTTCCATTTCATGGTCAACAGATTTGCCAATATCATGTAATAAACCAGCTCTTTTCGCCATTCTAATGTCAACACCAATTTCAGCTGCTAGTAAACCAGCTAAATGTGCTACTTCAATAGAATGCTTTAAGGCATTTTGTCCATAACTTGTTCTAAACTTCATTTTACCAAGTAAACGAATTAGTTCTGGATGAATACCGTGAACGCCAACCTCAAGGGTAGCTGCTTCACCTTCTTCACGAATCATAACTTCAACTTCTTTTTGCGCCTTCTCAACCATTTCTTCAATTCTGGCTGGATGGATTCTTCCATCAACAATCAATTTTTCAAGTGCAATTCTTGCTACTTCTCTTCTGATCGGATCAAAACCGGATAAGATTACTGCTTCTGGTGTATCATCAATAATTAAATCGATTCCTGTTAGAGTTTCTAATGTACGAATGTTACGTCCTTCTCTACCAATTATTCTACCCTTCATCTCATCGTTTGGAAGTTGAACAACGGATATGGTTGTCTCTGCTACGTGGTCTGCAGCACATTTTTGTATTGCTGTAACAACATAATCCTTTGCCTTTTTGTCAGCTTCTTCTTTTGCCTTGTTTTCAAGTTCCTTTACTAACATTGCTGATTCATGTTTTACTTCATCTTCAACAGTTTTCAAAAGATATTCTTTAGCTTGTTCGGAGGTAAGTCCAGAAATTTTTTCTAACTCCTGTAGCTGTCTTGAATGTAACTCTTCAGCTTCTGCTTTGATTCTATCAAGTTCGCTTTCTTTGTGAGC
>JAFAEB010000382.1 GCA_023424235.1 Bacillota bacterium | reverse complement strand
ATGAACGACCTACCACTTAGTGAGTTTGAAAAAGGACTAGAATCCTTTCAATTAGTCTCATTTTCAAAAGACAACATTGTTCTTAGAAAGACCTATAATATTGAAAAAGTTGAGAATCAATACTACTTAAAATCGCAAAACGGTTATATTGTTGTTTATTATGGAGATCAAAAAACGGTTTATGAATATACAGGATTATCAACTGCAAGACTAAGTCAATATGAAAAACTGCAACTAGAGAGTGGTGTATTTGCTAAAAATTTAGAAGAGTTATATGCACTACTAGAGAATTATTCAAGTTAGTATGGTGATGGGGCTGTGAAATATACAGCCCCATATTCTAAAATATGGATAGGAGTTATAATGGAAGACGTAATTATCGTAGGAGGAGGAGCCTCCGGTATGGTATGTGCTATCTTAGCTGCAAGGCGTGGATGTAGGGTTACTATATTAGAACATAAAGATAGACTAGGAAAGAAAATATTAGCTACTGGTAATGGTAAATGTAATTATACCAATTTAGTGCAAGAACCACAAATGTATCGAAGTGACAATAAAGAGTTTCCACTCAAAGTATTATCTTTGTTTGATGTTAATAAAACCATAGATTTCTTTATGGAGCTTGGTGTATATCCTAAAAATCGTAATGGATATCTATATCCTAATTCCGAACAAGCAAGCTCTGTATTACAAGTATTAGAAATGGAACTGAAGCGATTACAAGTTAAGGTTCATTTATCCGTTCATGTAGAAAAAATACATAAAAAGAAAAATAAATTTATAATCACAACGAACCAAGGTGAATTGATAGCTAGTAATGTAGTGTTATCCACTGGGGGGTGTGCTTCTAAAAATTTAGGTTCGGATGGTAGTGGATATGAACTTTCTAAAGGATTTGGTCATTCAATTATAAAACCTCTTCCTGCATTGGTTCAGTTAGTATCAAAAGAAAAATATTTTAAGACCTTACAAGGTGTTAGATGTATTGGGGATGTAACCTTATTTAGTAATGGCAAAGAACTTATTCATGAAAGAGGAGAATTATTATTTGCTAACTATGGTGTATCAGGTATTCCAATCTTTCAGATAAGCAGATTTGCTGCGAAAGAACTAGATAATAGAAGTAAGGTATGGTTAGTAGTTGATTTTTTACCAGAAGTTAGTAAAGTAGATACAAAGGAATTAATCGAACATAGAATGAGGCATAATTCAACAAAAAGCTTGGAAGAGATGTTGGTTGGTTTACTTAATAATAAATTAGCCTATGTATTACTTAAGCAAGGAAATCTAGCATGTGATAAATTATGTAAGACTACGACTGCAAAAGACATTGAAATTATTGTGAGTAATATAAAGGAATTTAGAATACCAATTACAGATACGAATCCTTTTGAACAAGCACAAGTTAGTGCTGGCGGTGTTAATACCAAGGAAATAGATCCACATACTCTAGAATCTAAATTAGTAGAAGGATTATATATTATTGGTGAGCTACTGGATGTGGATGGTACTTGTGGTGGGTATAATCTACAATGGGCATGGTCAAGTGGAGCTGTTGCTGCAATGGGATTAGGAAAGGAAATGAGATAAAATGATTAAAATTAATCAACTAAAGCTATCTATTAATCATACAGAAAGTGAGTTGAAGTCCCAAATTGCGAAACAATTAAAAATTAAAGTTTCAGACATTATACAATATGAGATTGGAAAAAAATCGATTGATGCAAGAAAGAAAAATGAGTTAAGTTTCGTATATAGTATTTTTGTAAATACCAAAATGGATTCAGATATCATAAAAAAAGTTAAAAATCCGAATGTTACGCTAGGTGAAAAACCATCCTATCAATATAAACCAACAGGTAGTATAGCTATGGCTAAAAGACCAGTGATTGTTGGTATGGGTCCTGCGGGGCTTTTTTGCGCATTGATGCTTGCTAGAAATGGTTATAGTCCAATTTTAATTGACCGTGGAGATGAGGTTTATGAAAGGGTAAAAAAAGTTGAGACATTTTGGTCTAGTAATCAATTAGATCGAAACTCCAATGTTCAATTTGGAGAAGGTGGTGCTGGTACATTTTCAGATGGGAAATTAAATACTCTAGTTAAAGATGAACATGGGAGAAATAAAGAAGTCTTAGATACCTTTGTAAAGCATGGTGCCCCTCTAGAGATTCAATATCTTAATAAACCACATATCGGTACAGATAAATTAAGAGATGTGGTAAAAGGTATACGTGAAGAAATCATTATGCTTGGAGGCGAGGTAAGATTTAATACTTGCCTTACTAATGTAGTGGTTAAGAATAATAAGTTAGTTGCTATCGAGTTAAATCAAACAGAAAACCTAGATTGTGATACTCTAGTATTAGCTATTGGCCACAGTGCGAGGGATACCTTTAAACGAATGCAGGAGATAGGATTATCCATTCAAGCAAAACCCTTTGCTATAGGAGTTCGTATTGAACATCCACAATCCTTAATAGGTAATAATCAATATGGACCAAAATTTGAGCAGCTACCTGCCGCAGATTATAAATTAACTCATAAAGCAAGTAATGGGAGAGGTATCTATTCCTTTTGTATGTGTCCAGGTGGATTTGTAGTTAATTCATCTTCAGAAGAAGGGCATCTTGTTGTAAATGGAATGAGTAATTATAATAGAGATGAGAAGAATGCCAACAGTGCTATGATTGTTACTGTGACACCAGATGATTTTAAGGAGTTTTATGAAGAACATGGGGAGCTAGCTGGTGTTTACTTCCAACGTAAATGGGAAAGACTAGCCTACAATGAGGGCGAAGGTCTTGTTCCGGTTCAGTTATTTAAAGACTTGTTAAACAATAAAGAGAGTGATACAATAGGCAGTATTACTCCTTGTATCAAAGGAGATTATAAACTTTCAAATTTAAGAAATTGTTTGCCAGATTACGTAATTGATACCATAATAGAAGGAGTGAAAGCCTTTGATCGCATGATACCTGGTTTTGCTAATGATGATGCCATACTATCTGGGGTAGAAACTAGAACTTCTTCACCGATACGTATGAATCGAGATGAAAACTTTGAGTCTAATATCGCTGGTATCTATCCTTGTGGCGAAGGTGCAGGTTATGCAGGAGGTATTACATCTGCAGCTATAGATGGTATAAAAGTATACGAAGCAATTGCGAATAAATATAAACATTTTTAAAGATTGGATGGGAACATGTATGGATGATTACAGAGAGCAATTAAAAGATAAAAAACGTATTGTTGTAAAAATTGGTTCTTCTTCTCTTACCCATGAAGCGACAGGTAGTATAAATTTAGCTAAAATGGAGAGATTAGTACGAGTATTAACAGACCTTAGAAATCAGGGGAAGGATGTCGTTCTTGTTAGCTCTGGTGCAATTGCAGTAGGTAAGGAAACTCTAAAACTTAAGGAAAAACCCAAGGATAAAGCAGTTAAACAAGCCTGTGCTGCTGTAGGACAAGCACGTCTTATGACCGTTTATCAAAAATTATTTGCTGAGTACAATCAAGTTCCCGCTCAAATACTAATGACAAAGTATACAATGATAAATGATATAAGTAGAATGAATGCTAGAAATACCTTTGAGGAGCTTTTAGGTCTCGGGGTTATCCCAGTTGTTAATGAGAATGATACGGTTAGTACGGATGAAATAGAATTTGGAGACAATGATACCTTATCTGCGTTAGTTACGGCTTTGATTGAAGCTGACCTCTTAATTTTATTATCTGATATTGATGGTCTTTATACGGATGATCCTAAGAAAAATAAAGATGCCACTTTTATTGATTTTGTAGAAGAATTCACTGATGAATTATGTGAAATGGGTAAGGATTCCTCCTCTTTAGTTGGAACAGGTGGTATGGCTACCAAGATAAGTGCAGCTAAAATTTCAACAGATTCTGGTGCGGACATGGTTATTGCGAATGGTGAGGATGTATACATAATTGATGATATCATGAAGGGACTCAATGTAGGAACTTTATTTAAGGCACACAAGAACAAGGATTTTATTTTACTTGATTATATAAAAACGAAGCAGTATCATAAATAATTACTTCATTTCATAGATCTATTGATAAACTGGTATATTGTTAGAACAATTCTATTGATAGAATATATATATTCATAGATTAAGTATACTGTTAGAGAAATATATTGATAGAATATATATATTCATAGATTAAGTATACTGTTAGAGTAATTATATTGATAGAATTATTATATTGTTAGAACAATTATATTGATAGAATTATTATAATGATAAAGTTGATATATTTGATGAATAAATCAATTATTGAATAAAAGTAAATATTGTAATAACATTAATAAATAGATTTCGAGAAAGATTAATTAGAATGGAAGCTACTTAACTATACATATATAATGATTGTTAAGTGAAGCTTATATGGAGGTTAACAATGAATGACAATAAATTAGCAAGAATTAATGAGTTATATAAAAAAGCAAAGAATGAAGGTTTAACGGAAGAAGAAAAAATTGAGCAAGCTGAGTTAAGAAAAGAATACATTGCATCTGTACGTCAAAACTTACGAGGTACACTAAATAATATTTCCTTACTAAATCCTGATGGAACAGTTACAGAACTTAGAAAAAAGGATCTTCAGTAATGACAAAGCAAGAAATCAGATTATTAATGAAAGAGAAAAAACTTAATCTTAGTCAGGATTATATTGATAGGGAAAGTAATATTATTATTAGTAAAGTTCTAAATCATGTGTGTTATAAAAATGCTGATGTAATTTATACCTATGTATCCTTTAATCAAGAAGTAAAAACCCATGATTTTATTAAAACTGCCCTAAAGGAGAATAAGCTAGTAGCAGTACCGAAGGTTTGTGGTGATGAAATTAAGTTTTTCTATATTAATAATCTAGAACTCCTTGATGAAAGTAAGTTAGGAATACTGGAACCAGAGAAGGAAATAGAAGCAATTCCAGATTTATTAAGTAGGGAAAGTAACATACTAGTTATCGTTCCAGGATTAGCATTTGATAGGGCTAAAAATCGAATGGGTTATGGCAAAGGTTATTATGACAGATTTTTTGCAAAGTATAGTCATGTAACTATGAAAAAAGTTGCACTAACTTTTGATTTTCAAGTACTAGATCAAATACCAATAAGTAAAGATGATATCCTAATGGATGAAATTATTACGCAATCTTGGAATATGATATAGTCACCAGATAGTTATTAATAATTATCAGTGGTAAGATTATTAGTGGAGGTAGTGGGAATGAAGTATTTAGAAGAGATAGGACAAAGAGCTAAAAAAGCAGCAACGATACTTAATGTCAAAGGGCAAGATGAAAAAAATCATGGACTTTTAGTAGTATCAAAGGCCTTACTAGCAAACACAGATGAAATTTTAGTTGCGAATGAACTTGATGTGAAATTGGCCAGAGAAAATGGAATGATGGAATCATTAATTGATAGGCTAACTCTAACGAAGGATAGAGTTTGCAGTATGGCAGATGGACTTCAACAAGTTATTTCTCTTTCTGATCCCATTGGTGAAGTTACTTCCATGACGGTACGTCCAAACGGCTTAATGATAGGAGCAAAAAGAGTTCCTCTTGGTGTAATAGGTATTATTTATGAATCTAGGCCAAACGTAACAGTAGATGCTTTTGCTTTATGCTTTAAAACTGGTAATGCTGTCGTTCTCCGTGGTGGTAGTGATGCTATAAATTCTAATATGAAAATTGTTTCAATTATCCGTAAAGCTCTTATGGAAGTCAATTTACCAGAGGATAGTATTCAGTTATTAGAAGATACTACAAGAGAAACGGCAAGGGAATTTATGCGCCTTAATAAGTATATTGATGTACTTATTCCAAGAGGTGGTGAAGGTTTAATTCGTAGCGTAGTAGAAAATAGTACAATACCAGTTATTGAAACAGGTACTGGTAATTGTCATATCTATGTGGATGAATTTGCTGATATAAATATGGCTTTAAATATAATTGATAATGCAAAAACCCAAAGACTCGGTGTGTGTAATGCATGTGAATCATTAGTAGTTCATAATAATATTGCTAAGGAGTTTTTACCATTATTGTATGATAGATTACATCAAAAACAAGTTGAAATACGTGGATGTGAACGAAGTAGGGAGTTATGTAATGGAATAAAGCAAGCTACGGAAGAAGATTTTTATAAAGAATATTTAGATAAAATTATTTCACTAAAAATTGTAGATTCCATAGATGAAGCAATCCTACACATTAACACTTATAATACAAAGCATTCAGAGGCAATTATTACAAAGGATTATAATAATTCTTTAAAATTTCTAAATGAAATTGATGCAGCAGCAGTTTATGTCAATGCATCAACTAGATTTACAGATGGAAATGAATTTGGATTTGGTGCTGAGATAGGTATCAGTACTCAAAAGCTACATGCAAGAGGACCTATGGGTCTTACAGCCCTTACAACGACTAAATACATTATATTTGGTAATGGTCAGATACGATAGAATATCAGGCAACTTTTTTGTGTAAAGGCAGAGACACAAAGAAGTTGCCTGATAGTTAATATGCCATTTCGATTAATTCTTGATTTCTCTCGGTAACATCCGTGCTATGAAGAATTGCTCCTTGACTAACACTGACTACTATATACTGTTCTCTGTTATCTAGTATTCCAGTGAAAATATAATAGCCTAATAAATCTTTTCTACTTTTTTCGATGCCGAAAATCATAGTGGACTTTTCGGCATTTTTATGAGTAAACAATCTTAGCTAATAAAAATAAATCTAGTTACAGGTGAGCTCCTCCATTTACCTTTATAATTTGACCTGTAACATAAGAGGAATCTTCGGATGCTAAATATACATAAATAGGTGCTAGTTCCACTGGTTGACCTGCACGTTTCATAGGAGTTTGGGTACCAAAGTTTTCGATATGACTTGCTGGCCAACTAGAGGGTTGAAGTGGAGTCCAGATTGGACCTGGAGCTACACCATTTACTCGTATACCCTGTGACACTAGATTAAGAGCAAGTGACCTGGTAAAACTTACGATTGCACCTTTGGAGGAGGAATAGTCTAGCATCTGCCTGTTACCTGCATAGGCAGTAACAGATGTAGTATTAATAATTGTACTGCCACATTTAAGATAAGGTAAGGCTGCTTTGGTTACATGGAAAACAGAAAAAACATTTACTTTAAACGTATCGCACAATTGCTCAGCTGATATATCTAAAAGACTATCCTGCGGAAATTGCACACCTGCATTATTAACTAAAATGTCTAAATGTCCAAAGGAATTTATTGTATGGTAAACACAGTTTTGACAAAAAGACTCCTCACGTAAGTCACCTGATATTAATAAGCAATATCCACCAATGGACTCAATAAAATCTTTGGTATCCATAGCATCCTGGTGCTCATTATAATATACTATCGAAACCATAGCTCCTTCTTTTGCAAATGCAACTGCAACAGCACGTCCGATACCACTATCTCCTCCAGTAATAAGTGCAACCTTACCAGCTAGCTTTCCTGTTCCAATATAATCAGGGTTATCAAAGATAGGAAGGGGAACCATCAGATATTCAAATCCAGGTTGCATGGGTTGGTGTTGAGGTGGAAAATGTATGGGTTCTTTGTTACACCCAGCATAATGCTTCGTCATAAAATTATCTTGATAAAACATATTGCCTCCAAGCATCTTTTTTATAGTATATGTCTATGGGTGTATTTTGGTCATAGAAATGTAAAACTTATGGGTGTTTTCCTTATAGAATGTGGATATGTAGGATAAAAGTAAAATTCATCATATTTCATTGATAGAATTCCCATAGAAACAGTTGAAATAATAAATATAATCATTTATAATCGTTTAAGAATGGATTAAACAAAAGAAATAGAAAGTTGAGAGTTATGAAATTATGATGGAATATAAGTTTGATATTAATGATAAAGAACCATTAAAAGAACCAGATAGACAATATTATTTTATAGCAAAACTACAAAAATGGTATAAAGAAAAAACGACAGAGCTAAATCGTCCTTTAACATTCTGCACCCAAACCTTTGGTTGTCAAATGAATGCAAAGGATTCAGAAAAATTAGCAGGTATCTTAGAAAAAATTGGGTTTGTGGAAGTGGAAACTGAAGAAGCGGATTTTGTTATCTATAATACTTGTACGGTAAGAGAAAATGCGAATACAAGGGTGTATGGAAGATTAGGATTTCTTAATAGTTTAAAGAAGAAAAATCCTAATATGATGATTGCACTATGTGGATGTATGATGCAAGAAGATGCAGTAGTAGAAAAAATCAAGAAAAGCTACCGTTTTGTAGATATTATTTTTGGTACACACAATATCTTTAAATTAGCAGAATTAATTGATGCTAGATTAACTTCAAAAGGAATGATTATCGATATATGGAAGGATACGGACCAAATTGTTGAGGATTTACCAAGTGAAAGAAAGTACTCCTTTAAAGCTGGCGTAAACATCATGTATGGTTGTAATAATTTCTGTAGTTATTGTATCGTGCCATATGTAAGGGGTAGAGAAAGAAGTCGTAATCCAGAAGATATCGTTAAAGAAATTAAAGAGTTAGTTGCAGATGGAGTAAAAGAAGTAATGCTTCTTGGACAAAATGTTAACTCCTATGGAAAAACCTTAGAAAATCCAATTACCTTTGCAAAATTATTAGAGGATATTGAGAAAGTGGCAGGTCTAGAGAGAATACGCTTTATGACGTCTCATCCAAAAGACTTATCGGACGAGTTAATTGAAGTAATGAAAAATTCTAAGAAGATCTGTAACCATCTTCATCTTCCAGTTCAATCTGGAAGTACAAATATGTTAAAAATTATGAATCGTAGATATACAAAAGAAAGTTATCTTGCTTTAGTAGATAGAATTAAGACTGCAATACCTGATATTTCTTTAACTACGGATATTATAGTAGGCTTCCCTGGTGAAACAGAAGAAGACTTTTTAGATACTCTTGATGTAGTAAAAAAAGTACGTTACGACAGTGCATATACCTTTATATATTCCAAACGTACTGGTACACCTGCTGCAGCGATGGAGAATCAAGTTGATGAGGCGGTTACCAAAGAACGTTTTGATAGACTATTAAAGACAATTAGTGAAATTTCAGCTGAATTAACAAAGAGATATGAAGGTACTGTACAAAAAGTGTTAGTAGAAGATGTAAATGAACAAGATAGTAGCTTAGTAACAGGTCGCTTAACGAATAATGTATTAGTTCACTTTAAAGGATGTAAAGAATTAATTGGAAGTATTGTAGATGTAAACTTAGTGGAGTGTAAAGGATTTTATTACATAGGTGAAATGATTAAGGCCTAAGGAATTAATAAAATTCAATAAATAAGCTAAAAAATGGAAAATTAATTCGTCTAAATACGCATAATAATTCATAAATCATTAGGTAATATTCGTTTATTTTTGACATATTGCATATAAATTTAGTAACTATACTTGACATACTGATGAAAACGTTATAAAATTTAAGTGTTGTATACGTACAATGAAAACTAAATAAGGAGGTGCTCCTGTGCAAGAAGAATTAAAAATAGTATTAGCTATTTTTCTTTCCGTAGTAATAACTGCTTTTATTGTTTGGAAAGCTGCGATTGCCTATCGTATAAAAGTTGTTGAAGCAAAGATAGGTTCAGCAGAAGAAAAAGCAAGAGAAATCATAGATGA
>JAFAEB010000377.1 GCA_023424235.1 Bacillota bacterium | reverse complement strand
GGTCTAGGCATAGCAGGATTCATGTTAGGAGTACCAGTGCCAGGAGTAGTGGTGCCCGGTCTAGGCTTAGCAGGATTCATATTAGGAGTACTTGTTCCATTGCTTGGTGGAACACCGTTACTTGAGTTTTCATTGTTTCGCGGAAGCAAATTAGAAATATCTGGGCCTAATTCATCTTCAGGTATCAATGGATAAATATCTGGATTTACTTCGATACTATTATTAAGCATTAATCCCATATTCTTAGATTTAAGATTTGGATCTACTAATGGCTTACGGTAGCTACCGCTTAAACTATTTGCTTTAATGGTATTGTAAGTAGGGATGCCATATGAATTAACAGTCTTATTATCATGTAATTCATTTGGATTATTCGGAACCGTATATTTCGTATCGCTGTTAGCGGGATATTCGGGTAATGAATATTTCATTACAACCTCCTTAAGTATATGCACATTTATTTATTAGTATATGCTACATCATTTATTCAGTGCATACTAGAAGAGGATGAACTTTATAAAAATAGTGGGAATTATTATACATATATGTTAAAATACATAGTGGAATAAAAGATGAAGTTTCACTAGAAAGGTCGTACTATGGAAGACAAATTAATTCGTGTATTAGATGAATGTTTAAATGATAATTTAATCGACATAATTATAAGTAATGGACCAAAAGATTATGAGATATCTAAAATAAAAATACGCCCTATTATACTTAAAAATAACTTAGTATTTCAAGGGTCTTTATATAAAGGTAAGCAAGTCTTTCATCAAAATTATGAAAAGAATGAATTATTAGAGCTATGCAATGAGTGGTTGGTTAACTGTATGAAACAAGTATTCATTCGTACAAAAGAAAAAGAGATAAGCATATTAATAAGTAAAAAAGGTAATGTAACAATAAAGCAAAAAACAGGAAATAAGGAACTCTTAGACAAAAAAGTAACATTAACACATAATAGAGAAAAATCCTATATTATATCGGAAGGAAGTCCAGTTCCGTTTTTAGTTGATTTAGGTGTAATGACTACAACTGGTCAAATTGTAAAAGCAAAATACGATAAGTTTAAGCAAATCAATCGTTTTTTAGAGTTTATACAAGATATTCTACCTGCGCTTAATAAAGGAGAAGAAAATACCATAGTAGATTTTGGATGTGGAAAATCCTATTTAACCTTTGCTATGTATTATTATTTAAAAGAAATAAAGGGATATAATATTAAGATAATAGGACTTGACCTAAAGAAAGAGGTTATTCTTAATTGTAGTAAATTAGCTAGCAAGTACGGTTATGATAAACTAGTTTTTCTAGAAGGAGATATTGCTTCTTATAATGGAGTTACGAAAGTGGATATGGTAGTAACCCTACATGCATGTGATACTGCTACCGATTATGCCTTATTAAAAGCTTATGAATGGGGGGCTAAGGTTATTTTATCGGTTCCATGTTGCCAACATGAACTAAATAAACAGATAAAGAATGATATCCTAAGCCCAATTCTAAATTATGGCTTATTAAAAGAACGTATGGCTGCCTTAATAACAGATGGAATCCGAGCAAATTTATTAGAATCGGTAGGTTATAAAACACAAGTGCTTGAGTTTATTGATATGGAGCATACACCTAAAAATATATTGATTCGTGCTGTAAAAAGAGATAATTATACGGAAACCACGAATGAAAATACGAAGATAGATAAATCTAGACCAAATATATTAGAGGAATTTGAACAATTACGCGAGTTTTTAAATATTAATCCGACATTATCAAGATTATTGAATGAATCTCATAAAAAGGAGTAGGAGGGACAGATGCTAAAACTATTATATCGAATTATCATTTTAGTTTGTATATTTGTAGGTTCCATCTATTATTTTGGACGGGATATGGAAGAAGCAGTATTCAATGTTGATAAAACGGTTGAAATGAGTGAAACTTCCTTTCCTGTCATTCGATTATTAATAGGAGAAACCATAATTAATCAACAACTTGGCTATAGTAATAATATTAGTGCAAATATGGTAAGAGAATCGATTACTCCTATCACTGACGATCAAAGTTTTACGGTATTGATTGATGAGATGGAAAATGTAGTAAAAAGAGTTATTTATGAAATAAGAGACGTTCGTAATAACAAATTATTAGAAAGTGATACGATTAATGCACTAGAGAAATTAGGAGAAGAAAAGAGTGCAAAAATACGTATAAAACAAACGTTAGATGCTAATGTGGAGTATGCTGTTAAGATTACTTTAGTAACAAGTGAAAGTAGGAAAATGAACTTTTACACTCGTGTAAAGAAAATGAATGCTTCATATTATAATGAAAAGTTAGATTTCATTATGAATTTTCATGAATCAACCCTAGATAAAGATAGGGCAGAATCTATCATAGCATATTTAGAACCAAATAACTCTTTAGATAATTCCAGCTATTCCTATGTTAATATAAACTCAAGCTTTGAATTAATTCATTATGGGGATTTAGCTCCTAAGGTAGTTAGTACAATAATACCGACCATTACAGATATTAATACAGATATGGCCATGGTAGAATTAAAGTATGTAATATCAGTGGATACGGATTATGGACAGGAATTTTATAATGTCAGGGAGCTTTTTAGAGTAAGATACACCTCACAAAGAATGTATCTATTAAATTATGAACGTAGTATGGAAACACTTTTCAATATAAACCATCTTAGCTTAACTAAAAATGATTTTAAGATAGGTATAAGCAATAATCCTAATATGAATTTATTTACAAGCTCAAATAATAGTAAATTAGCATTTGTAAGAGAGCGTGAATTGATGTATTATAATCTTGCAGAGAATCATGGTGTAAAGGTATTTTCTTTTATCCAAGAGGACACAGATTATGTTAGGGATAACAACAGTGAGCATGATGTAAAAATTCTTAATATGGATGATGATGGAAATATCAGCTTTATGGTATATGGTTATATGAATCGTGGTGTTTATGAAGGTAGAGTAGGTATGGTTTTATACCAATATTATAGCGGTGAAAATCGTATCGAAGAATTAGTTTATATCCCTATGAATATACCATACCAAATCCTTAAGGAACAAATCAATTCATTTAGTTATATTAATAAGCAAAGTATTTTCTATTTTGCCATGAACAATAGCATATACTCCTATAATCTAATTACCAAAGGGTTAACTACCATCGCAACAGATATTAGCGATGATAATTTTGTATATAGCAAAGAGCTTCACTATATTGCTTATCAGGATAATAGTGACCCTAAAAAAACAAGTAGTATTAATGTTTTAGATTTAGAGACAGGAAATAGGACTAGTATAAAAGCACCTGATTCTAATTCCAATATAAATTTATTAGGTAATATTGATAATAATATTATATATGGATTTGTAGAAAGCAGTGATATCGGTACAAAGATTGATGGAACACTTTTAATACCAATGTATCAGGTGGAAATAGCCGATAAAGATGGAAAAATTCTAAAACAATATCATAAAGAAGACTACTATGTAACTTCTGTAACTGTAAATAATAATATTATAACACTTGAGCGTATGACAAAAGTTCATGAAAATGGAAAGGCTAAGTTTTTATTAGTTGAATCGGATAATATTTTAAATAAAGTTATAAATACGAGTAAACCTATTTATATTAGTAAACGTATTACAGATAGGATGAAAACAGAATACTATATATCCTTACCAACAACATATAAATTAGAAGCTAAGCCTAGCCTTAAATACTCAGTGAATACAATTATCAATGAAGATACAACGGTAAGACTACTCGATATAGATAATATGATAAAGGATTATGTTGTATACTCTTATGGCAATGTAGTGGGTATGTTTGATACAGCTGGAGATGCAGTAAAGGTCGCAAATGAAAAAGTAGGATCAGTTGTTAATAAAAATCAGTCTATTATATGGGAACGCATTATAAGAAGTAATACCATGGATATTAATAACATAACAAAAGTAAATGCTGTAAATAATATAAATAGTTTGAAAGCAAGTGCGGATATGTTAATAACCTATCGCTATGGTAATGTGAACTTAGGTAATGAAAGTGTATCGACAGACTCCATAAAGGAATATTTAGGTCGCTATTTTAACCAATCCTTACTTAATCTTACTGGTGCATCTTTAAATGAAATGTTATACTATGTAAGCTTACGAAGACCTGTTATTGCTATGAAGAGTTTAAATGAGGCTGTTCTTATTGTAGGTTATGATCAGTATAACATTACAGTGTATGATCCAAACTTAAGCAGGCTTACTAAAATTGGTTTAAAAGATAGTACTACACTTTTTGAGAATGCAGGTAATATATTCTTTACTTATATTAATGAATAGTATCATTAACTATGATTGGTGAAACTTAAATATATATTAGATGCTCTAAATAAAATATTTAAAGTTTTTTAATTAACTTAACAAAAGGAGAGAGAAAGATGGATGAAAGAATAAAAGTATTAGCACATAATCTAGTGAGCTATTCTATGAATGTGCAAAAAGGTGAAAAAGTATATGTTCACTATATCGGGGATTCAACCAAAGACTTAGCAAGACAAATTGTAAAAGAAGTGTATTTAGCAGGCGGGCTTCCATTCCCACATTTCACTGATCAAAGAATGCAAAGAGAGATGTTACTTTCTTGTAGTGTTGAGCAAATCAAGTTAATGGGTGAATTAGATGCCAATGAAATGGCAAATATGGACTGTTATGTAGCTATTCGAGGTACTGATAATGTATCTGAATTATCCGATGTACCAGCTGAAAAAATGGAAATTTTTGAAAAATATTATTCAACTCCTGTACATCATGACATACGTGTTAAGAAAACAAAGTGGGTAGTACTTAGATATCCTAATAATGCAATGGCTCAACTATCAAATTCCAGCTTAGATGCATTTAGTGATTTTTATTTCAATGTTTGCAACCTTGATTATTCAAAAATGGCTAAAGCCATGGAAAATTTAGTTTCATATATGGAACGTACTGATAAAGTACGTATTGTTGGACCAGGAACTGATCTTTCTTTCTCAATTAAAGGAATTTCAGCAATTCCATGCGCTGGTGAATGCAATATTCCAGATGGTGAAGTTTATACTGCACCAGTAAGAGATTCGATTAATGGAACATTATCCTACAATACACCAGCAGTATACCAAGGCTTTACTTATGAAAATATTAAATTAACATTTAAAGACGGAAAAATTATTGAAGCTACTGCAAATGATACAGAAAGAATTAATAAAGTATTCAATACAGATGAAGGAGCTAGATACATTGGTGAATTTGCAATAGGTGTAAATCCTTACATCTTAAAACCAATGAAAGATACTCTTTTTGATGAAAAAATTATGGGCTCCTTCCACTTTACACCAGGTAATAGTTATCAAAATGCCTTTAATGGTAATGTGTCTGCGATCCACTGGGATTTAGTATGTATTCAAACTCCAGAGTACGGTGGTGGTGAAATGTATTTTGATGATGTTTTAATTCGTAAGGATGGCAAATTTGTGGTAGAAGAGCTATTATGCTTAAACCCTGAAAACTTAAAATAATAAGTTATAGGTCTTAATAGTGGATTTTATGATTTTTAAGGTATGTGTGGATATTAAAATATATATACTATGATTAGAGTGTAAAGGCACTCTAATCAACGTTATTAAGATAAATATTACGAATTACTTAATATTTCTTAAAAATTGGTAATTCTATTTACCTTTTGTTTTTTTGAATTATAATTAATATAAATGGGCAGTAATTAGGAGGTAAATGAAAAATGAAACTATTAAGTGTGGCAATTCCCTGCTATAATTCAGCAGCTTATATGAGTCATGCGATTGAAACCTTATTAACAGGTGGAGATGATATGGAAATTATCATTGTAAACGATGGATCAAAAGATGAGACAAGTAAAATCGCTAGTGAATATGCCACAAAGTATCCACATATTATAAAAACAATTAATGAGGAAAATGGTGGTCATGGAGAAGCTGTTAATACTGGCTTGCTACATTCTACAGGTTTGTATTTTAAAGTTGTGGATAGTGATGATTGGGTTGATGAAGATGCTTTAAAAAAAATCCTAGAACGCTTAAAAGAACTACTTAAAGATGGACAAACTATAGATTTATTTATTGCGAATTACGTGTATGAGCGTCCTAGCTTAAACAAACGTAAAGTTATGAATTATAAAACTGCAATGCCTGAAAATGAGATTTTTACTTGGGAAGACATTAAGTTTTTTAAGCAAAGCCAATATATTATTATGCATGCAGCCATCTATCGTACGAAATTATTAAAAGATTGTGGATTAAAGCTACCTAAGCATACCTTTTATGTGGATAATATATTTGTATATCAACCTCTTCCATATGTTAAAACCATGTATTATATGGATGTGAATTTATATCGATATTTTATCGGTAGAGAGGATCAATCTGTTAATGAAAAGAATATGATAAAACGTATTGACCAGCAAATTAGAATAACGAAGATAATGATAGATTGTCATGATGTATTTCAAGTTAGAAATAAGAAATTGCGTAATTACATGATTAAGTATCTGTGCATGATGATGACCATATCAAGTGTATATCTAATTAAAGAAAATACGGAGGAAAGCCTTAATAAAAAACAACAGTTATGGGAGTATCTAGAACACACCAATAAAAAATTATATAAAGAAATTAATTCTAAATTTCTTGGTAAAACAATTAACTTACCTGGTAAGATTGGACGTAAAATTGTAGAAATTGGATATAAAATTTCAAAAAAAATATATGGTTTCAGTTCTTAACTGAAACCATATATTTTTATATTTAAATTAAGGAATCCGCTTCTTGATTTCCTTGACTGGCTTTGTTGTGTTGTTTGTAATCGCTTCTTGCATAAACAAATAGATACATAATAAATCCTAAAATTACTCCAGTTATAATATCAAAAGCAGAATGTTGCTTTAAGAATACGGTTGATAAGCAAATAAGTACCATAAGGATAAATGAAATAGGAGTTATCCACTTGTATTTTTTAAGAGTTGCATTCCTACTAATAGCGATATGAGCTCCAATTGAATTAAATACATGTATGCTTGGACATACGTTAGTAGAGGTATCATTTTTGTAAAATAATCTTACTAAGTCAATTAATATATTGTCTCGACCAAGGGTATCTAAATTAGGTCTTAAGTTTTGACCATTTGGCCAAATGGTATATATAATTAAACATATAGTCATACCAATAAATAAGAATGCAGTACATTTGTAAAAGTCTTGTACTGAATTAAAGAATAGAAAAGCTACGGTTAAAAAGATATAACCAAACCAAACAATATAAGGGATGACAAACCATTCATTAAATGGTATCAGGTCATCAAGCTTTATATATACGGGATGATAATCAACAATAAATTGCTCTAAAGCAAAAAACCAAATTAAATAAATAATAAAATAAGATAAAACCCATGCATGTTTGTATTTTTTAATCAATTCTTTCAAAGATATCAACCTTTCTAGTTAGAGTATATAATATAAGTAAGTATAACCATTGAACGCTTGTATTAACATAAAAGATAAGATTATCTCAGAGGGATTATAGCACATTGTTATTTTTACTACAATAGAGTTACCTTAATATTAATATATGTTAAGGATTTTGTAAGATTTGAAATGACAAAGGTTATATATTGAAAATAAGTAATGAAAATGAATATTAGGTGAGTTCTTGATGAGCTAATTTTTAGTATAATTAATTTACGATAAGGAGATTTAATAATGAAAGTAGTAATTCAACGAGTGAAAGAGGCTTCTGTTACAGTCGATGACAAAATAATTGGGAAAATAGGTAAAGGATATCTTTTGTTCATTGGTTTAGGAAAAGAGGATTCAATAAAAATTATCGATAAATATATTGATAAGATAGTTAAGCTTAGAATATTTGAAGATAGTGAGGGTAAAACTAATTTATCACTAAATGATGTAGGTGGTGAAGTTCTCGCAGTTTCTCAATTTACCTTATATGCAGATTGCAAAAAAGGGAATCGACCTAACTTTCTAATGGCTTTAGAACCAAATAAAGCAGCCGAACTATTTGAGTATTGCCTTGAAGCTTTACGTAAGCAGTTAGGAAAAGTTGAATCAGGTGAATTTGGTGCAGATATGAAGATCAGTTTGGTTAATGATGGACCATTTACTATTGTATTAGATGAAAGCACATTTATGTAAGAAATAAAAATTACTCTAATTTCTTTCGGTCAGGATAATACAAGAAGCGATAAAATTTTTAAAAGAAAAAGAGAAGCATCTTGATATGAGTAAGAATTGGTTGAATTCTAGCCCTATGTTCATCATAAAACTAGAATCTAGTCGAACGATTCCTATCTGAAAGGTTTGAATACCAATCTTTGTTAAGCTATAATTGTTTCATATTTTGTTATAGGAGGTAAGTATGAACGTATTAGCGAAACAAAAGTACTTATTCATTATCCTTCTTATTGGAATTGTTTTTGTAGTAAGATTAGGAGTAAAAGATAAAATATGGGCTAAAACCAATACCTCATATCAATTTACTATAATAAAAGATAATATAGAAACATATCTTTTAAACAATAAAAATCATGATAAAGATTGGACAAGCAGCGGTAACATAGACAGCTATGAGTTGGAGAAATTTACAACCGTTACTGGGAATACGCTAGAACTACGCCTAGTAGAAGCAGTGAATATGAACAACAAAAATGAAAAATCCTTCTGTTTGCTTCTTAAGTTTAAGATAAAAGATGAAGACAGAATAGAACTTATGAATTCTATTAAATATACGAATGAATTAATAAGCATAGGCAAAATCTCATTGCTTAAGGACTTTCACGAAGCATACTGGAAATTAAGTAGTAAGGAAGAGGTTATCGGTGTAGGTTCTAAAGATTTAGGTATTCCTACTAAGTTATATGATTTAATACCCAAGGAAATAAATGCAGAGCTATTCTATAGAGTTGTAGAAGCTGATGATGATGGTTTAGGACTTGATATTTATATTAACTTTACTGATATAAGGGCTAGCTATAGGAAGGAAATCGAACTTAGTGAGATAGGTCTAGCTAAGGAGTATTACGAAAGGATGGCTCAAAATACGGATAAAAACTTGCATACAGTAGCGAATTATAACTTTGACATTCCACTGATTCTTTCAATTAATAATAATAAAGTAAAGCTTAAATTGAGTGAAATAATGGATAATACCATTAGAATAAAAGGAAGTTTACCGTTGGAAAAAGATTTCTTTATTAATAGTAAATAGTACATACCATTCCTACTAATCCTATATGAATTGCAAAAGATTTATGTTGACAAATGAATTTCTATGTGTTACATTGAATTTATACTGAATAACCGGAAATAATAGTATAAAAAAAGGAGTGTAGGAATTATGGCAAAAATAGCTAAAAGTATAACTGATCTTATTGGAAGAACCCCTTTATTAGAATTATCAAATTATAAAAAAGCAAATGATTTAAAAGCAAATCTAGTAGCGAAATTAGAGTATTTTAATCCAGCAGGTAGTGTAAAAGATAGAATTGCAAAAGCAATGGTTGATGACGCACAAGCGAGAGGCTTATTAAAGCCAGGTGCAACGATTATTGAACCAACTAGTGGTAATACTGGTATTGGTTTAGCCTCCGTTGCAGCTGCAAGAGGTTATCGTTTAATCATTACAATGCCAGAGACAATGAGCGTGGAACGTAGAAACTTGTTAAAGGCATATGGTGCTGAATTAGTATTAACAGAAGGTACAAAGGGAATGAAAGGTGCTATTGCAAAAGCTGAGGAATTAGCAAAAGAAATTGAAAATTCATTTATTCCTGGCCAATTTGTTAATCAAGCTAACCCTGAAGTGCATAGAAAAACAACTGGTCCTGAAATTTGGGAAGATACAGATGGTTTAGTTGATATATTTGTAGCTGGTATTGGTACTGGTGGTACAATAACTGGAGTTGGTGAATATTTAAAGAGTAAAAATCCTAATATAAAGATTATTGCAGTGGAACCATCAGCATCACCTGTTTTATCAAAAGGAACTCCAGGACCACATAAAATCCAAGGTATTGGAGCAGGATTTATTCCAGAGATTCTTAATACAAGTATTTATGATGAAATAATAACTGTAGACAATGAAGTAGCTTTTGCTACTGGCAAAGAAGTAGCGAAAACAGAAGGACTTTTAGTAGGTATATCTTCTGGTGCTGCTACTTGGGCTGCTACTCAAGTTGCAAATCGTCCTGAAAATGAAGGAAAGACAATTGTTGTACTTCTTCCTGATACTGGTGAGAGATATTTATCTACTCCTTTATTTTCTGAATAGTTTGAGGATGTAAGAGTATAAATTGATATAAATAAATGAGATATATTTAAAATGGGGCTATCATAAGATAGGCCCTTTTTTTTATATCATAGGAGTGTGTCCAGCGAAGCTGGACTACGCCAACCGGTGCAAGTCCGGTCATGGTAATCACCAGTGAGCCATGTAGCCAAATCCAGTGCGTTACAGTAATGTAGGGTGCTAAGCGGATGGGTAAAGTAACTCTGAGAGGAGTGCGAGCAATTATGCAGACCGTAACATAAAGTGAACTCTGCCGTATCGTAAGATAAACTTCTGGAGACAGGAGAACAGAGGGAGTCGAGCCTTGTCCTATTGGGCGAAGACCATGAGAAGTGGAAAGATACTGGAAGCACCACAGAAACCCTTCGGTATATGGGAGACGGTATGTATAAAAGGTGTAGTTCGGAACTGGAGAGACCCTACCTATCACCGAAAGGTAAAGATGATATGTATAAGTAGAAACGAAATCATATTCATGATAGGAGGGAGTCAGAGGGGGTAATAGTACCGAAAATGATGATGCAAGAAAACATTATCTAGGAAAGGACCCCTACTTCATTCAAGTTTGTAGAGAGGGTAAGTGTGAGAGAATATCATGATGATTAACAACTCCAAAGAAAAAGTACGACAACTTCAAAACAAACTATATCTTACAGCCAAGAAGTGCAACACAAGAAGATTCCATGCTTTATATGACAAAGTATATCGTGATGATGTACTGTATGAATCATGGAAAAGAGTAAAGGCAAACAAAGGTTCTAGTGGAATAGATGGTATTAGTCTAGAAATGATAGAGGCAAATGGTATCGAAGCATATTTGGTAGAAATACAAAAGGAACTTAAAGAGGGTACGTATCAACCGAGCCCAGTTAAAAGAGTGATGATACCAAAAGCAGATGGAACGCAGAGACCACTTGGAATTCCAACAGTCAAAGACAGAATCGTACAAATGGCTACTAAAATAGCAATAGAACCAGTATTCGAAGCAGATTTCAATGAGTGCTCCTATGGTTTTCGACCCAAACGAAGTGCAAAACAAGCACTAGAAGTTGTGAGGAGAGCATGTAATAACAAAGGTTATTATGTAGTAGATGCAGACATTCAGAAATTCTTTGACCAAGTAAATCAAGATAAGTTGATGAAACTGGTGGAACAAAGAATATCAGACCGAAGAATACAAAAGTTGATAGGACAATGGCTAAAATCGGGGATTTTCTATGGTGGAGAACTAATTGTAAGTGAACTAGGCACAAGCCAAGGTTCCGTTATATCACCATTACTAGCAAATATCTACCTAAATACACTAGATAGACTATGGGAAAAGTATGGACTTACTCATGGAAAACTTGTAAGGTATGCAGATGATAGTGTAATCATTTGTAAAAACAAGAAAAGTGCGAATCATGCACTGAACTTATTATTATATATCATGACAAAGCTGGATTTAACACTCCACCCAGAAAAGACAAAGATAGTATGTTTATGGGATGGGAAAGAAGGATTTGACTTTTTAGGGATGCATAATCGAAGATTTAGCAAACTTAGAAAAGATAAAAGACCATATGGAGAATTATATCAATATCCAAGTAAAAAGGCTATGAAGAAGATGAAAAATACGATTAAGGATACAGTTAACAAACGAAATGTACTGACCAAAAGTATAGAAGAGTTAGTTGAAATAATAAATCGTAAGATCGTTGGATGGCGTAATTACTATAAAACAAGAAACAATGATAAATGGATGAAAGCTATTGATTGGTATACACTTTGTACATTTACAAGATGGTATAACAAGAAACACAAAATTCGTAGAATGTTATCGAATCTATGTAAGGTCAGAGGAATCTTACGAGAACGGAATTTGCAGTATATGATTGCATGACATAAAGCTGTAGAAAGAAGAATGTCGGAAAGCCGTATGAGGGAGAACCTCACGTACGGTTTGATGAGGGGAAGGAGGGCAAGCCCTCTGACCCACTCTATA
>JAFAEB010000346.1 GCA_023424235.1 Bacillota bacterium | reverse complement strand
AGTAATATCTCCGTCTACTACTGCTCTATCAGCTACAGTAATTGTTCTAGAGTTTTGTTCTCTAACTTTATCTAATTCTTTAGCAATTTCATCTTCTGTTACAGTTACATCAGCTTTTTCTACTTCTAGTCCCTTGTAATCGCCCAAAGTTACTTCTGGTTTAACTGCTACTTCTGCTGTAAATATAAAAGATTTTCCTTTTTCGATTTGGATAACATCAACTTCTGGTCTAGATACAATATCCAATCCACTTTCTAATGCAGCTTTATCATAAGCTTCTGGAATAATGGAATTTGCTGCATCTTCATAGAAAATACTAGCGCCATACATTTTTTCAATGATAGCCCTTGGTGCTTTACCTTTTCTGAAGCCTTGTACATTTAATTTACCTCTATTTTTTAGATATGCTTTCTCTAAAGCTGCTTCAAATTCTTCAGCACTCGCTTCGATGGTAAGCTTTGCCATATTTTTTTCTAGCTTTTCTACTTGTAAACTCATTTATAATTTCCTCCTTAATATGTGTAACGTATATCTACAACCATGTACTTAATATTAGCATTGGTTTTTATTTGTGATATATCATAAGTTAAAACTGACTTTTTACACTTTGACGTTTTGACATTAGTATATTATATCATAGTCAATCTGTAAATACCATAATTTTTTTCCATTATTACACTGAATATTATTTGCATTAATGCAATCATAATATTACTTACATAACTACATTTATATAGAAAAAGAACGAATTGTCTTTGGATTATATTTATCTTACGTGCTTTTATACTCTTTATCTGTAATTAAGTTACCTTTTCCTATTTGGTAAGTTCTCTATGTCCTTGTTCTTCTAACACTTTAACTACGCGATTAACATGGTATTCGCAAATATCTTGAGATTTAGCTTCTACCATTACACGAATCTTTGGTTCTGTTCCACTCTCTCTTACTAGAATTCGTCCTTCATCCCCAAGTTCTTTACTAACAGTATCTACTATTTCTATTACTTTACTATCTTCTACTGCTGCCTTCTTATTAACTACTCTTACATTTTCCAATAATTGTGGATAAATATAAAGTTCTTTCGTAATATCGGACAACTTCATTTTCTTTTCTAGCATAACCTCCATGATTTTTAATGAAGTTAAGATACCATCACCTGTTGTTGCATGTTTCTTGAAAATGATATGGCCAGATTGCTCACCACCTATAGAATGTCCACCTGCCATCATATTTTCAAATACATATTTATCACCAACTTGTGTTTTCTCATAGTGGATACCTTTTTCATCAAAGGCTTTATACAACCCTAAATTAGACATAATTGTTGTAACAACTGTATTATTGTTTAATTCGCCTCTTTCTTTCATGTATACACCACATAGGTATAAAATAATATCACCATCAATAATATTGCCCTTATCATCAATAGCTAAACAGCGATCTGCATCGCCATCGTAAGCAAATCCAACGTCCAAATTATTTTCAATTACAAAAGCTTTCAGTTGTTCCATATGTGTTGAACCACAATTTTCATTAATATTTAATCCATTTGGTTCATTATGAATGGTATAGGTTGTAGCACCTAAAGCATCAAATACACCTTTCGCTATCGTAGATGCAGAACCATTAGCACAATCTAGACCAATTCTAATATTACTAAAGGATCTTGTAGCGATAGAGATTAGATAACCGATATAACGATTACGTCCAATTGCATAATCGATAGTTTTACCAATCTGTTCTCTCATAGCAAATGGTATATCAGCGCTTTTTCCATCTATGTAGTCTTCAATTAATTGTTCCACTTCTGATTCTAATTTATAACCTTGGCTATTAATAATTTTAATTCCATTGTCATAGTAAGGGTTATGACTTGCTGATATCATAATTCCACAATCGAAATTTTCTGTTCTTACTACATAAGATACACTTGGTGTACTTGTAACATGTAGCAAATAAACGTCTGCACCACTTGCAGTAAGTCCTGCCACTAAGGAGTATTCAAACATATAACTAGAACGTCTTGTATCTTTACCTATTACAACTCTTGCTTTACTATTTTTTTTATAATAGTACCCTAAAAATCTTCCAACCATATATGCATGCTCAACAGTTAAGTCCTTATTTGCTTCACCACGAAAGCCATCTGTACCAAAATATTTTCCCATCATTTACTCCTTTTCAAAACAGAATTCTTTTAACCCTTTATTAATTAACTAAAAATAAAACAATTGTATCCAATACCAATTGTTTATGTAAAAATATATATTAATAATATAATTAATTACTTTCTATACTGTTATTTAACAAACTATTATTCATTACAAATTGTAACATAGATAAATTATATCTGCAATCTTTTCCTAGGTTTTTATCTTTATCATATGTTGAGAATACCCATAAGTGCCTATCCTAAATACAAAAAAACATCATCTCCTATTACGATAAATGTAAGGATGTGAATCGTTACCTATCATAAATATAAGATGATGCTTTTCCCTTCTGGCTATCTAGCAACTAAGTAGCATTTGTTACTTAATTTAAGTCAGATTGTTTTTATTTTTTGATTAGTAAGAAGAACCTGAACTTTGACCAGACATAGCTTCTTCTTGTCTTTTAATCATTTGTCTTACCATTTCGCCACCAACGGAACCGTTTTGTGCACTTGTAAGATCTCCATTATAACCTTGTTTTAAAGGAACACCTAGTTCAGATGCAACTTCCATTTTGAAACGGTCTAATGCTTCTCTAGCTTGTGGAACTTCAGCTCTGTTAGAACCACTTTTATTATTACTTGCCATAAAATTCACCTCCGAAAAAATTGGTTTCGAGTACGTTTTGTACTCAAGCTACTTATTTAAGATAAAAGGTTCATTTGAATCATTTATCTTGATATTATTATGAGCAGGAAAAGTTAAAATTATTATGGTAAGTTGTGGAACTTAATAAATGAAATATTATATTTTAAATTTCATAAATTGACTAAAGCCAAGCATATACTATAATAATTATTTGGACTTGATGTGAGGTATTATGACTGAAATATTAAAAGTGATGCAAGATATAAATTCTCTTTTATGGAGTGGACCATTACTAATTCTTTTAATTGGCACTCATCTTTTTTTCACATTTAAATTAAAATTCGTACAAAAATTAGTATGGAAAGGGATACGATTATCCGTAAAACCATCAAACTCTTCCCAAGAAGGTGATACAAGTAGTTTTGCCGCTTTAGCAACTACCCTTGCTGCTACATTAGGAGTAGGTAATATTATAGGTGTATCCACAGCAGTTGCCTTTGGAGGACCTGGAGCTATTCTTTGGTGCTGGTTTACAGGTGTCCTTGGCATGGCAACTACTTATGCAGAATGCTATTTAGGTGTTTTATTTAGACGTAAAACAAAACATGGTAATTATCTTGGAGGCCCAATGTATACTCTAGAATATGGTCTACACTCAAAACCTCTAGCTGTAATATTTGCATTCCTTACCTTAATTGCCTCCTATGGAGTCGGTTGTTCTACACAAGCTAACTCGATAACAGAGACTGTAAAATCCCTATGGGGTGTTTCACCATACATAACAGGAATAATCACTGCCATTATAACAGGACTCGTAATCGTTGGTGGTATCAAATCCATTGGTACTATCTGTATGAGATTAGTCCCTGCAATGGGAGCGTTTTACATCATTGCTTGTACTGTACTATTAGTTATGAATAGTAATTATCTAATACCTGCTATAACGCTAATACTTCGTTCCGCTTTCCTGCCACAAGCGATTGTTGGTGGTTTTATCGGAAGTACGATAAAAACAGCAGCCAGGTACGGCATTGCGAGAGGTTTATTTACCAATGAAGCTGGTCTTGGAACCGCTGCTATCGCTGCTGCAAGTGCTAAGACTGCAAGTCCTCATAATCAAGGATTAATCTCTATGACTGCTACCTTTTGGGATACCGTTGTAATGTGCGCAATAACAGGTTTAGTAATTGTTTCTTCCATATTAAAAAACCCAACTTCAATCAAAGGCTATTCCTCTGGAGAATTAACTACAGCTGCATTTAATCAAATTCCCTATGGTGGTGAGATCCTAGGCTTTGCTATTGTTGCTTTTGCTATAGCTACATTAATAGGTTGGTCTTATTTTGGAGAGAAGGCTGTTGAATATTTGTTTGGTGTAAATAGTATTGGGACCTATAAAGTTTGCTATATTGTTATGATATTTATCGGAGCAATCCTTTCACTTGAGTTCGTATGGGAGTTATCTGATTTAATTAGTGCTTTTATGATATTACCAAATGTATTATCCATACTGATTCTAAATCGTAATATTACATATACTGAATAGATTTTCCTATCGATAAAGATACTTCATCATCTTTTAAGATACTAATGAGCGCTAATGCAAAATCAATTGAAGTACCTAAGCCTTTACTAGTTATAATATTTCCATCCACTACAACCTTTTCATCCCTTATCGTTGCACCTACTAATTTGTCATAAAATCCAGGATAAGAAATCGCTTTTTTATCCGTAAGTAAACCATTCATTCCTAAAACACTTGGAGCTGCACAGATTGCAGCAATATACTTAGCCTTTTCATTAAAATCTTTTAATAAAGCTATTAATGGTTCATATTCACCTAAATGGTTTGTTCCAGGCATACCACCTGGTAATACAATCATATCTGTTTGGTTAAAATCCTCCTCATGAAATAGAGAATCTGCAATAATCTTTATTTCATGAGAGCCTGTAACCTCTAACTTTCCAGTAATTGAGACCATATTTACGTCAATTTGGGCTCGTCGTAATAAATCTACTACAGTTAGTCCTTCAATTTCCTCAAATCCATCTGCTAAAATACAACTTACTCTTGCCATATCCTATCTCCTTTCTTTTATATGAATAATATATTTTGCTTCCCAATCGTCTATACTAGAATATTTTATGTTTTAATTATAACAGTTCACTTTTAAATAACAAGGACATTCTAAATAAGTGTATACTGATTTAAGTGTTTATTTCTTTCTAGATGATCTGGAAGCAACATAGATAAGGCATAATAAAAATCCTTACTATGATTAGGATGAATGAGATGAACTAATTCATGAAACATTACAAACTCTATACAAGATAAGGGTGTATGAATTAAATAGGCATTCAAGGTAATCATTCTCTTATTCACCATACAACTTCCCCATCTTGATTTCATACCTCTAATTCGTAGAACTGGAAGCTCTTCATTATAATTGGAATATCCATTCGCTATTAGATAGGCATTAAACATTTTCATAGAAGATTTTAATTGTTCTTCCATCATACTTTTTGTATATTTCTTTAACCAGCTATTAAAAGCATGGTTGATATTTGCTTCCTCTAATATATCTTTACAATAGATATAAATGCTATTCTCAATGATTTCAACTTTATTTACTTCAGATTGAAATAGTTTTAATTTGCATTCTTTACCAAGTATCAATATACTTTCATTCTCTTTTATATTCAACATATCCTTACCTAATTTTATTGTGTTTTTCACTTTTTCTAATTTTGTAAGGATCCAATTTGCTTTATTTTTAATGAATTCTTCAATATGAATTCTAGATATTCTATTATTAGCAGTTACGATTACTTTCCCATCTGACTTAATCCGAAGAGTCATGTTTTTGACTTTTTTTCTATGTATTTCATACTGAATTTCTACATTATTAATACGTATTGTCATATTATCGATACCTTTCTATTTAACCTATAGAACTGTCCTCTCACCTAATGCTTACGATATTACTATAAATAGTACATACTATGGATTTACCTAGTACTATACTAAGCTTTTAAAGGATTTACCAGTAAAAGAAACTATATTATAAATTCTATCACATTATCTTGTAATATACTTAATTATCAAAAATAGATATAGCAAAAAGATATAGCCATGAGGTTATCCTCATGGCTATATCTTACGTCAAATCTTATAATGCGGATGAAGGGACTCGAACCCCCACGGTATCCCACTAGATCCTAAGTCTAGCGCGTCTGCCAATTCCGCCACATCCGCATATATTACTGATTTTAAATTAAGAACCTAAATTCTTGATTTAAATGAGACATCCGGGATTCGAACCCGGGACACCTTGATTAAAAGTCAAGTGCTCTACCGACTGAGCTAATGTCCCAACTAAAAACTATAAATTCTAACTTTCGCTAGAAACTGGGC
>JAFAEB010000310.1 GCA_023424235.1 Bacillota bacterium | reverse complement strand
GGTTAAATACATTAGCAGATACTCTAGAAGAAGTACATGGTGTTAAGATAAAGGAAGAAAAAGAGGCAAGTCCCAATATAGTGATAGCCCTTCCTACGGATGGAGAGAATAATATTTTTTCTCATTTTGGAAAAGCGGAATCCTTTATCTTATATCATATTAGTAACAACACTTTACTAAAAAAAGAAACAATATCTGCAACAGGAGAAGGGCATATATCTCGTATTACCTTGTTAAAAAATAATAATGTAACCGATGTTTTATGTGGTGGTATTGGATTACCAGCCATGGAAGAACTAATGGCATCCAATATTAAAGTAATACCAGGTTATAGTGGTGATGCAGATGTAGTTACCAGTTCTTATCTTGATTCTTTATAATACTTGCACGAGTGACAGCGTTGATACCATACTTCCCACGTATGGTATCTAATGCTTTATCAAGCTTTTGTAATTTATTTGATTGTTCCATATCAAATAAATTTATTTGGGTAAAATCATCATTGCTAATCTTAGTTGTTCGTACTCCTAATAATCTTAAAGGTGTACCATCCCATAGATTTTTTAAGAGTTTACAAGCAGTTTCATAAAGCAGTGTTGTAGAATCGGTTGGTGTAATAAGTGTGGTTTGATGGGATTGCTTTCTAAAATCACAATCTGTGATTTCTATAGCTACACATAAGCAAGTAACTCCATCTTTTCGTAGTCTTTGTCCAACCTGTTCGCAAAGAGAAAGTAAAACTAATTTGGCACTATCAAAGTCTACAATATCATGGGCTAGGGTAGTGCTATTTCCATATCCTTTGTTCGCTTGCCTTTCGATATGAACTTCTTCATTATCAATTCCATTCGCATAATTATAGATAAGTTGACCGTGTTTATTACCTAAATGTGCTTTGATTATATTTGGATTTACCTTGGCTATATCACCGATCGTTATAAATCCTAAATCCTTTAATATCTTAGCAGAGGAGCGGCCTACGAAATAAAGCTCATCTAAAGGAAGTGGCCACATTTTTTCTGGGATTTCATCTGGAAATAAGGTATGAATAAGGTTAGGTTTTTTAAAATCAGATGCCATTTTTGCTAATAATTTATTGCTTGAAATACCAATGTTTACAGTAAAATGTAGCTCATTATAAATTCTATCTTTTATCTTAATAGCAAGGTCCATAGGAGTCTGATTCAGGCAGACACCTGTCATATCTAAATAAGCCTCATCGATAGAAAAAGGCTCAATACTTGGAGTAAATTCATATAGTATATCTAACATTTTTTTTGAGTATTCTAAATAGAGTCCGTGATTTGGTGGTAATAGTACTAAATCAGGACATTTTTTTAATGCAGCTTGAATGGGTTCTCCAGTAATGATTCCATATTGCTTGGCAGGAGTTGATTTTGCTAATACAATTCCATGTCTTTTGGCAATATCACCACCAACTAAAGAAGGTATAGTCCTTACATCTTGTGCAGTAGGGTCTAATTCCAATTGATGCACTGCTTCCCAACTTAAATATGCTGAATTAACGTCTACGTGAAAGATTAATCGATGATTCATAATTGCTCCTATCTTAAAGGTGATTACTTGGATAAATTGGAGTTTGGTCGTGTTTTGATAGGGATAAACATATGTTCCTATGCTTATTATAAGGCTAGTAGTTTATTATCGTCAATACTTGTATGTAAAGTAGTAAATAGTTATCTCATAATTGCAAGACTAGTAAGTAAAGGAATTATTAAAAAGGCTACCTACTATAGTGGATTCCATAAACTATAAAATACTACATGTGACTATAATATTGTACATGGAATGTTTGAATGATAGTAGATATAATATGCAATATATATGCATTAATATTGCAATATAGTGTGCCATTAAGACAAAATAAATGCATGAAATAATGATATGAGTAGTTACATAATAGCAAAGAAGGGGAAAGGATGGTAGGACCGTATGAAGAAAATGATTCGGTTACTTGTATTTATAATTGCTAGTGTTGTATTACTTTATGGTTGTAAAAATAGTTCCATAAAAGAAGATAACCAAGATAATAAAGATAGGGCTGTAAGTAAAACTGAGGATATTGATAATGATGAGTTAAGTCAAGAAGAAACAGAATCAAGGAATAGTAGGAATGAAACTGAGAATAGTACTTTAGGTAATGCTAGTATTTCAACAGATACAAAAGATAAGGAGCCTTTAAGTGAAGAAGAAAAGGCAAAACTTCTATCTTTATATCAAACCTATGATATGATTTATGAAGCAGAAGAAGGTAAGCTAAAGGGAAGAGCTGTTAAAAGAGATAAGAAAGAGGGATTTTCAGGGGCAGGCTATGTAGATGGTCTACAAAATGATGGAGATGGAGTTGAGTTTACAATTGAAGTTCCGATGGATGGATTCTATGATTTTAATTTTAGCAGTGCAAGTTACGATGGGTATAAAGAGAATACAATAATTGTTGATAATGAAAAAATAGGTGTTGTTTCTGTTGATACGAAAGAGTTTAGTGATTCTATGCTGACTAAAATCTATCTTGAAAAAGGGGAACATCGTGTAACATTAGTGAAATACTGGGGATGGATTTATCTTGACTATTTAAGAGTAACACCATCTCCTAAAACGGATGAGGGAGTGTTTAAAGTGTCAAAAGATTTAATTAATAAGAATGCAGATGATAATGCAAAACGACTTATGAGCTTTTTGGTAGATATTTATGGAAAGTTTACCATAGCTGGTCAAAATGCGGAAAGAGGTAGATATAGTAG
>JAFAEB010000304.1 GCA_023424235.1 Bacillota bacterium | reverse complement strand
ATACTATATGATTCATATATAAAACAAGTATTAATACCTTGTATTTTTATTCGGCTGTTCTATACGGCCATCTGGATAAGCTGCAAAACGTCCCTGATTCCGTTCATGAACAACTTCCCCTTTCTCAAAAGGCCATCCACCAAACTCAGTTCTATTATAATCTTCATAGGCTTTCTGAATCTCTTCATTGGTGGACATAACAAATGGTCCATAGGCAACAATTGGCTCTTGAATTGGTTCTGATTCAAGCAAAAGGATTTTACCTATCTCTTCACCATGATTCTTAATCATTACCTGTTCCTCAGCTGATATAAACATATACTCATTTTTTCCTAATAGTTCTTCGGCAACTAAAAGTTCCCCACCTTCATATTGATAGATGGAGCGCTTTAAAGATTTACTTCCTATTGGTAATTCATAACATGCCCCTACTTCTAACTCAATTAATTGTATGGATAAGTTATGTTTTGGATCATAAGCCCAAGAATCTTTCGTTGGTTTTACAGCGTTGACTCCATCTAAAGTACCAGCAATTAATGTGATTTTTACTTGTTTTCTCTCATCACCTTTTACAATGACAGGTATATCCTCTTTCCATAACATTTTATAGTCAGGATCCACCATACGATGAGCATTATCAAGGCTTAACCATATCTGGAATAATTCCATCGTATTAGGCTTATCCTGGTGTATTAAGGGAAACATTTCACAATGTTGTAAACCTTTACCGGCTGTCATCCATTGAACATCTCCATTGCCATAGCGACCTTTTGAGCCTAATCCATCCGTATGGTCCACTACTCCCTTTGTAACAATTGTTACCGTTTCAAATCCTCTGTGTGGATGAGCTGGAAAACCAGGCACAGTTTCTCCATAATACATTCTCCAGTCCGCATCCATATCATAACCTTTTTGTTTTCCTCTTTTATTAGGTCCAAGGAACTCATTACCCTCTGGGAAATAATCCAGATGATGAACCGCTAATACAAATGGATTCTGTGTTGGCATTTGATGTTTATAGTTACCTTTTTTCAATATAATCATAAACTTCCTACCTCCTAATATTCATCGCTATTTTAATACTTTTGAATCTATTTCTCTTATATACTAAGTTTATACTAATATATACATATAATACTTATATGCTTTGAAAGAATCAATACTTATTCCTTACCTTGATATATAGACGGTATGGTTAAAACCACGTCGTTATAAATTTGGAATCCGATTTTTTCATAATATCCTGATATATGTTTTTCGGTTTGAACTAGCCACTCGCAGTCTGGGAAATGTTTAATACACCTTTTAACCAGTTCTTTTCCAATACCCTTGTTTTGATATTCTGGGTCAACTACTAAATCATAAATTACTGACCGGATAAACTTATCGCTTAACACTCGTACCGTGCCAATTAAACGATCCTTATCCCATGCAGAAATCACTAAGGTTGAGTTAATAAAAGGTACATTAAATTTTTCTAGTATCTTGGGGTCTGGTGTAATTTCTGAATCTGCCCAACCTGCTAAATAAAACAAACGATGTAATTGCTCAACTGGTAAATCTTTTTTTGTATCGTTATATGTAATAATCATAATTAACCTCCAATAAGAATAATGAGGGATTCGAATGCTACTAATTTATGGCATAATTAATTTTAATGCCGTAACTGATTAAGAAATCTGTCATCATAGCGATAGATGCGGAACCTACAACTGCTTTTATCATACATAGTTCAATACCCTTATATTCTAATACATATATAGGAAAGACAGCCATTTCTGATTTATAACTATATCTTATTTCAGATTTATGTTTTGTTACAAATGCCTCTAAAACTTCACGAAAAAAGGTTATTACACATATCTCTGGTAATAAAACATTCCATGTTAATTGGGTAATATAACATTGTCTTTTTCGTCATCATATTCTAGAATTGGAAATGCGTTTTTATAAATAGACATATTATCACCTCTCCTAAAAATGTAGATATTATACTTTCTTACATCTTGGTTTAAAGTTTCTTATATGAGATTTTGGGACGTTTCATGGGATATATTATTTAGTAATTAATTTATAGCGTAAAGAACCAATAGAAATATAATCATTTAAAAGAGAGTATCGATATTCACTTTTAACTCCATCATTATTTATTAATTTAATAGTTAGGAGTTCGCTCCAACCTTTTCCGTTATTTATATGGGGATGCGTAAATTTCAAACTGTCTACTTTACTTAAATATTTCTCAACTTCTTTAGATGTAGATAAGATAATTTCTTCATACGGATAGGATTTCTTTATTTCTATTTCATAAACATATTCTGGATTTATCGTTATCTGATATATTTTATTATAGAATAAATAACAAATAATAATTATTAAGAATGTAAATAAAGATATTAAATAAAGATATTAAAATAAAACTCTTTTTTAGCTTCATTGAACCCTATAACCCTCCAAAGATATTATAAATAGAAATATATTGATCAATCTCATATTTTACTTGATTTGAATTACCTTATACTTCTGAGTTGGAATAATGCTGTATTAACAGTGCCCTAAAGGTAATATCACAGGCCTTACGAATCTTTGATTTCCAATCAACTTCCAATGGTGAGCCGCAGTATGGACCCATGGCACGTTTTAATACTGGCGTATCCCTACCTACTGCTTTTTCCGAAAGATATTTTGTTCCGCCTTCTTATCATTGTTTTTATTTCTAAATTTATTACAACCTACTTATCAAGTTATTATAATCAGTCGTAGTACATATCTGTGTATATCTGAAACGACAGCATTTCTAATAGTTGCATAATTTATAAGTCGCTTTTATAATAAAGTGAGGTAATGAGGTAAAACAAATGAACATTATGCTTATACTGCTTCTACGCTTGTGTTGTTTCTTTTAATGTACACCAAATGAAATATCCGCTAAGACCGTCAACGTTAATACCGTTACCTAGCGATTCATAGTCATTAAATACTTCTCCACCCCAAAACCATGATGCATCATTGTATACTTCTGATTTACGGAGTATATCCTTAACTTCTCCTTCAACATAACCGCCCCATCCCTTGGCAATGTATCCTTCGGGTATATCAAAATAATCCATACCATTCGGGACTGGAGTATCTGCTTTCATGAATTTACCGATGATATAACCAGTTAATTGGTTTTTCTCTTCATATTTATCCCAAATATAAAGACCAGCACCGTAAGGTTCTAAGGTAGTATATTCCGTCATAACATCAAGGGTTTTGAAAATCCAATCCTTCGCCTTCCATACGCTCTGAACGATTTCTCCAGTTGCGCTGTGTGGATTTCCCCAATCATTCCGAACATACACAGCCTTTCCAATAAATCTGTATGGTCCACATTTTACTACCTCGAAATTTTCTAGTTTAGTTTGATCGTTATTCATTTCTCTTACTCCTTAATTATATAAATAGTGTTTATTTCACAGTTTCATACAATTAATAACTTATTAACTAAGTATTATTTAGAAATATTATATCTGTTTTGCTAATCAATTGCAGAATCATATATAACATGACAATGAAGGTGTTTCATCTGTTGGAATGCACCTAGATACATTTCTACTTTACATGCACCCCGTAAATTTATGACTTCTTGTGATGCAATTTTAATAACCGATAAAAACTCTAATTTAAGTTCATCATCTTCAACGTTCATATCGAAAATCGTTGGAATATGCCGTTTTGTTATTATTATAATATGTACCTCAGCAAATGGCATTGTTGAATAATAGGCAATAACACCATCAGACTCATAAATAATTTTAAGTTGGTCACGTTGCGTGGGTAAGCTAGCTACCAGTTTACATAATCCACATTCAAGTTCATGCATATTAATACCTCCTTTAAATAGCATAAGTTCGACTTATAAAAATCCATAAAGAAATAAGTTTGGTTGTAAAATGAGCATATTATAATGAAGCTTATTCTGAATAATGTAAAATCTGTAATGCTCTAAATGTAATGTCACACTGTCTGCGAACCTGCGATTTCCAATCAACTTCAAACTGTAATCCTGAATATGTGCTAATACCTTTTATTTGTCCTTCATCAACATCTACTTCACAAATTCCATATGTATTGACTGATTCTCTGATAAGACTACATATAAATATTCCCCTGTTTCTAAATCATCTCTATTGAGCTTAATCAATCATCAAATTTTGTATTTCTCTAGTTATTGGCCATGCTCCATCGGTGGTATTGGATATTACAGTATATATAATATCATTCTCTCTAATAACTGCTGATTTAAAGGATACTCCAGCATCGCATCCAACAATATATTCTACGATAGGTTTATCCTCTTTCTTAGATATCCAAATACCATGTCCATAATATATATTCTCGCCTTCTGATTCTGCTTTGATATATGGTCTCAAGTAAAGACTGGTCAATTCCTTAGATATTATTTTGTATTCAAATAAAGCGTCCCAGAATGTATATAAATCCCCAATCGTAGTAAATGCGCCACCATCTCCACCGCCTATTATAGGTAAGTTATATATATTTGTACGCCAACCATTATCATCCTCAACATAACCCATGGCTGTATTAGCAGGAAGCCTATTAAGTTCAAAGAAACCAGAATTATTCATACCTATGGATTTAAATATATACTCATTTACATAACTTGAATATGGTATTTTGGTTACTTCATGAATGATAGCTGCTAATAATATAAAGCCACCGTTACTATATGAAAATCTTTCACCAGGCATGAACTTCATCTCTTCCTGAGGAAAGATTGGGAAATAATCTTTAGGCTCTCTTAATTCATACCATGGTTTGGCAACAAAAAAATTATTAAATTCATCAACTTTTTCTTCATCAAAATAATCAGGTATTCCTGATGTATGAGTTAATAATTGTTCGATAGTAATTTCTTTGGAATAGAAAGGAAAATCATATTTAATTATGTCAAATACTTTTGTTTCAAGTGATAACTTTCCTTCATCGATTAATTTTCCTATAGCCAATGCAGTGAATAATTTAGTACCAGATGCAATCCCAAATTTTGTTTCTAAATTAATATTAATTTTATTACTTCTTTCTGCATATCCTGCAGCATTTTCGTAAATTATGGTTCCTTTTTTCTTAATAGAAATAACACCTGAAAAGTTATTTTTTTCGATTAAACTATTTATTTTGTCTGCGTTCATCGTTTCTCTCCATTATATTTTAAAATTTTAATTTGTTTAAATAAATTCTGTGTTTTTATGGATTGGGAGCCTACGACACTCCTGAAGTGTTTTTCTCATGTGTTTTAACACATGTAAT
>JAFAEB010000299.1 GCA_023424235.1 Bacillota bacterium | reverse complement strand
GAACAAGGTCTTATCCTTGATATGACTCAAATTATTAAGGATTCACCTTATGCGAATAAATATGATAATAGTTTATTTTACCCATTTACCTATCAGGAAAAAGTATATGGACTTCCTGCCTTAACTGGTGGTACTTGTGCAGTTGTTGTATATGATTCTGCTTTATGGAAAGCAGCTGGATTTGAAAAATTCCCTGAAACTTGGAAGGATGTACTTGCTGCTAAGAAATATTTTGATGAAAAAGGTATTGATACGATAGCCTTTGGTAATAGCGGTAAATGGCAAATCAACTCCTGCTTCTTATCTACAGTAGGTGATCGATTTACTGGTGCTGATTGGACTCATTCCTTAATTGAGAAAAAGGGAGCTGCCTTTACAGATAAACCTTTTGTTGATGCACTTAAATTTACCCAAGATATTTTTGCTTCAGGTGTATTCAATGCTGATTTTAATGCAATTAATAATGAAGAAGCAAGAGAGTACTATATTGCTGGGGATGCAGCAGCTTTTATTGGTGGTAACTGGGATGTTTCCTATATTCAAGCAACACTAACTGGTAGTGACCTTTATAATACTACCAAATTCGCTGTCATTCCTCAACCAGATGGTGCCACTGCTTCTTCTAAAACCCATGATATTGGTCTTGGTTATGCAGTTGCCATTAACTCTAAGCTAAAGAATGATCCAGCTAAATTAGAGGCAGCGATTAATTTAGCATATGAAATTACTGGTCCTCAATTTGCAGAATATGTAGCTACTAATTATGCACTTGGTGGTTTGACAAAAGTAGATAATGTAGATTTAAGTAAGTTTGATCAGTTTACACAAGACTTCTATAACTTCTCCTATGTTGATAATAAAGCTTGTGAAATCTATGATTCTTATATTTCAGGTGCAGTTTGGGATGTATTAAATACCGATCTTCAAACGATGTTAAATGGTGGTATCACACCTGATGATGTTGCTAAAAATGCTCAAAAAGCTTATGAAGCAAACTATTAAATAATGAATTAATTTTTTATTTTTTATTGGCCTTATCTGTACTAGCAGGTAGGGCCTAATAAAAATAAATAAGATTTTGTAAGCAATGAAGCAACACAAAGTAAGGAGATGACGAGATGTTACGAACCATTCGACCTAAAAATAGTGTGGTGTTTTTATACTTATTAATACCAACTATACTTTATGTCTTTTCTGTTTTTATTCCACTAGTAACCGCCTTGGTATACAGCTTTTTTGAGTGGAAGGGGGGACCAAATAAAACTTTTATTGGTCTAAGTAATTATAGCAATTTAATAAAAGATACTGTGTTTTGGAGTTCTTTTTGGCATAATATTTACTTGGTTATCGCATGTATAATAGGGCAAATCGGTATTGCATTTATATTAGTAATTATGATTCAGTCAAAATTAGTCAAGCTAAAAGGAATCCATCGTACCTTTGGTTTCTTTCCAAGTACCATTGCAGCAGTATCCATAGGTTTTATATGGACTATGGTGTTTGATTATAAAAGAGGTGTATTAAATAAAGCATTAGAATTATTAGGACAATCGGATATGGTTAAGGTATGGCTTAATGAACCAAAGTATGTAATGTTTTTGATATCCATTCCACTAATATGGCAATACATAGGATATTATATGGTGATTATTTTTTCAGCGATTAGTTCTGTGGATAAGGAAATATTTGAAGTTGCTGAAATTGATGGTGCTAGTGCAGTAAAAAGAGCAATATATATTGTGTTACCCTTAATCAAAAATACATTGTTAGTTTGTATTACTTTATGCGTAGCAGGAAACATGAAGGCCTTTGATCACATATATGTAATGACTACTGGTGGACCAGGAAATGCTTCTATGGTTATGGCTTTATATGGGTATAAGGTATCCTTTGCTCAGCAAAATATGGGATACGGAAGTGCTATATCCATTGGCATATTTGCACTTAGTTTATTGGTTATTGGTGGAGTGCGATTACTAGTAAATACACTATCAAAGGATAAGGAGGGAATTGCTTAATGAATAAGGCTAGTAGAAGCTTACTTAGTAGGATAAAGATAAAATTATTATCTGTAGTATTAAATGGAATTTTACTTGTATTTTCAGTATCCTGTATCTTTCCTTTGATATGGATGTTTTATTCTTCCTTAAAAGAAAAGAGAGTATTTAATAGTGATATATTTGGCCTACCCAAAGAAGCTACTTTAATAAACTACATCAATATATTGACGAATAAAGATTATCATATTTTTGAATCTTTATTTAATAGTATAAGAACCACTGCTATATCGGTTGCAATCATTGTTGTATGCGGATTTATCGTTGGTTATATACTTGCAAGAGTTAATTTTCCAGGAAATCGTGTAATGTATATCATGTTTCTTATGGGCATGTTAATACCAATTCACTCCTTATTAGTACCTATCTTTGTGGTATATAGTAATACTGGGCTAGTAAATAAGTGGTACACATTATTGATTCCATACATTGCGTTTGGCCTACCAATCTC
>JAFAEB010000111.1 GCA_023424235.1 Bacillota bacterium | reverse complement strand
AGTCTATCTACGATGATTTCAAGGTGAAGTTCACCCATACCAGCGATAATTGTTTGACCAGTTTCTTCATCTGTATATGCTCTGAAAGTAGGATCTTCTTCAGCAAGTTTTGCTAAGGATTCACCCATCTTATCTTGACCAGCTTTTGTTTTAGGTTCGATCGCAACGTTAATAACTGGTTCTGGGAACTCCATAGCTTCTAAGATAACTGGATGTTTTTCATCACAGATCGTATCGCCTGTAGTAGTTACCTTGAAACCAACAGCTGCTGCAATATCACCAGAGTAAACTTTATCAAGATCTTCTCTCTTATTTGCATGCATTTGAAGGATACGACCTACACGTTCTTTTTTACCTTTTGTAGAGTTTAATACATAAGAACCAGAATTTAATGTTCCAGAGTAAACTCTAAAGAAAGCTAATTTTCCAACGAATGGGTCAGCCATAATCTTAAATGCTAATGCTGCAAATGGTTCTTCATCAGAAGATTTTCTGTGAATTTCATTGCCATCTTCATCAAATCCTTTGATATCTTCGATATCAGTAGGAGCTGGTAAGTATTCAATAACAGCATCAAGAAGTTTTTGAACACCTTTATTTCTATATGCAGAACCACAAAGTACTGGAATGATTGTTGTAGCAATTGTTGCTCTTCTAAGAGCTGCCTTTAATTCTTCATTAGATGGTACTTCACCTTCTAAGAATTTTTCAATTAAAACATCATCTGTTTCACAGATAGATTCAATCATAGCGTCTCTGTATTCATCAGCAAGATCTTTCATATCTTCTGGGATTTCAGTGATGGAAATATCATCACCTTTATCATCAAGATATAGATATGCTTTCATTTCAAATAAATCAATGATACCTTTGAAAGTATCTTCTTTACCTACTGGTAATTGAATAGGAACTGCGTTCTTTCCTAATCTTTGTTTAATCATACGAACTACGTTAAAGAAGTCCGCACCAGAAATGTCCATTTTATTTACAAACGCCATTCTTGGTACACGATATTTATCAGCTTGACGCCAAACTGTCTCGGATTGTGGCTCAACACCACCCTTTGCACAGAATACACCAACAGCACTATCTAGTACACGTAAAGAACGCTCAACTTCAACAGTAAAGTCAACGTGTCCCGGTGTATCGATAAGGTTGATACGGTGTTCTAGCGCACCAGGAAGTTTCTTGTGTTCGAATTCCTGAGTCCAATGACAAGTAGTAGCGGCTGAAGTGATTGTGATACCTCTTTCTTGTTCTTGCTCCATCCAGTCCATGGTAGCAGTACCTTCATGAGTATCACCAATTTTATAGTTTACACCAGTATAATATAAGATACGCTCAGAAAGTGTAGTCTTACCAGCATCAATATGTGCCATGATACCGATGTTCCTAGTTCTGTCTAATGGGTATTGTCTTCCAGCCAAGGAAATTCCTCCTTAATCATGTGTCAGTTAGGCTTAGGCCTAACCGTTAATGTTGTTTACATAATATATTTAAACTTACAAACTTATATATTAATCTAGTTTTAAAATAAAAATATATTAAAATTTTACCAACGGTAGTGTGCAAAAGCTTTATTTGCATCTGCCATTTTATGCATATCTTCTTTTTTCTTAACTGCTGATCCAGTGTTATTGGAAGCATCTAATAATTCATTAGCTAATCTTTCTTCCATTGTCTTTTCTCCTCTTTTACGAGAATAAAGTGTAAGCCAACGAAGAGCTAATGCTTGTCTTCTTTCTGGTCTAACTTCGATTGGTACTTGGTATGTTGCACCACCGATACGTCTAGCTTTAACTTCAAGCACTGGCATGATATTATTCATAGCTTCTTCGAAAACTTCGATTGCTTCTTTACCAGTTTTAGCTGCTACTCTGTCAAAAGCTCCGTACACGATTTTTTGTGCAGTTCCTCTTTTACCATCTAACATAATGTTATTGATAAGTTTAGTAACGATTTTACTATTATAAATTGGATCTGCAAGTACATCTCTTTTTTGTATATGTCCTTTACGTGGCACGTTTCTTCCCTCCTTAATATTGCTTATTGCATTGCAATAAGATTCTCTTAAATCATAGGTACTCACATAGCCCCATCAAACGGGGAAGTATGTGTATTTCTACTCATACCTTCATTGTGTTCGCGCTCAGTTTAACTTCTTTTCAAATTTTTCCGTATATATAATTAAATATTTTCATTCTTATTATTCGGTGATAAATAGCAACCCAGGAGTATTTATCGGCAATCTGAATCTAAAATTAATCCGGCACTTAATGATTAGTGAAAACTTAAATGATTATTTTCCGGCTTTAGGTCTCTTAGCTCCGTATTTGGAACGAGCCTGTCTTCTCTTAGCAACACCTGCTGTATCAAGTGTACCTCTGATGATGTGGTAACGAGTACCTGGTAAGTCTTTTACCCTACCACCTCTGATAAGAACTACACTGTGCTCTTGAAGGTTGTGACCTTCACCTGGGATATAGCTAGTTACTTCGATACCGTTAGAAAGACGTACTCTGGCTATTTTCCTAAGAGCTGAGTTAGGCTTCTTAGGAGTAGCTGTTCTAACTGCTGTACAAACACCTCTTTTTTGTGGTGCTGAACTATCAGTAGATCTCTTTCTTAAAGAGTTGAATCCCTTTTGAAGAGCTGGAGAGTTAGATTTCTTCTCAACTGTCTTTCTACCTTTTCTAACTAATTGATTAAATGTAGGCATTAATTTTCACCTCCTGATATTTTTAAAAGTTAATTGGGTTGCCCTACTTTGTACTATAAATGTACACAAATTATATCGCAATATAAAATCGCGCTTATTGATTATACTTCAAATATTTTAATGTGTCAAGTTATTTTTACTAAAAAGCAGAAACTGAGTCCATGACAATTTATGTTAATATTTTAAACTGCTTTTTT
>JAFAEB010000044.1 GCA_023424235.1 Bacillota bacterium | reverse complement strand
TCAGATACCTTAGCTAATAATATCGCCTTTGGTAGTAATCATAAGGATATAGAATTAGTAAAAAAAGCCGCAGTTGAAGCTTGTATTCATGATAATATAATGGATTTTCCTAATCAATATAATACACTTGTAGGAGAGAGAGGTGTTACGCTCTCAGGTGGACAAAAGCAAAGAAGCTCGATTGCAAGGGCGTTAATGAAGAATGCACCTATTTTAATCTTAGACGACGCCTTATCTGCTGTAGATACCAATACAGAAGAAAAGATACTTAAGAACCTAAAAGAAAATCGACAAGGAAAGACAACAATTATTATAGCCCATCGTATCTCAACCATTCAAAATGCAGATAAAATTGTGGTATTAGATGAGGGTAGGATGGTGGAATATGGAGATCATAAGGAACTACTGTCCCTAAATGGTTTCTATGCTAATATGTATGCCAAACAACAACTTGAAAAACAACTAGATGCTGTTTGATATAGATATATTATAATTAATAGAACGATAAGGGTATTTATAAAGAGAGGAAATTATGAGAAAAGAAATAGAGTATGAACGCTCAGTACAACCTAGTGTTTTAAAACGATTAATTCAATATTTAATTCCATACACAAAATCCGCAATTGTAGTATTCTTACTTGTGCTCCTTATAACAGTATGTGAGTTATATCGACCAATACTAGTAGGTGAAGCAATTGATAACTTTATGTATGAGGGAAGTTTTTCAAGTATAAAAAAGATAGCTTTTATCTATTTTCTTGTATTAGTAGTTGGATTTATAAGTAACTTTCTACAAACATGGATATTACAGTTAATTGGACAGAGTATCATATATAAAATAAGAGAAGAAGTATTTACTCATGTTCACAGTCTATCTTTACGTTTTTTTGATATTACTCCTGTTGGAAGAATTGTAACTAGAATAACTAACGATGTTGAAGCCCTAAATGAAATGTATGCAAATATATTAGTAAAGCTATTTAAAAATAGTATTAAAGTAATAGGCTTAGCGATTGTAATGGTAACCATTGATCTTCGTTTATCCATATATGCATTTTTATTGCTTCCATTTATCATTGCTTTAACTCTATTATTTAAGTCAGTTTCTAGAGCTACCTACCGAGTAGTAAGAACGAAACTTACTACCATTAATACTTATCTTTCAGAACATATATCTGGAATGAAATTAATACAGATATTTGCGAGAGAAAATGAAAAGTATGAAGAATTTAAATGTAAAAGTAAGGATTTATTTAAGGCTAATTATAAGGAAATGATGGTATTTGCTATATTTAGGCCATTAATCTACATACTGTCTGTGTTTGCTTTAGTAACTGTAATTGGAGTAGGTGGAGATTCTGTTATAAAAGGGACTATATCCATAGGTACTTTATATATATTCATTCAGTATATTGGGTCATTCTTTGAGCCAATTCAGGAACTTGCAGAACAATTAGGCTCCCTTCAATCCGCTATGGCTTCAGCAGAAAAAATATTTGCTATTATGGATGAAGAAGCTTTAATTACAAATCCAAAGGATGGATATACCTTAAAGGAAGTAAAAGGAAGAATTGAATTCATAAATGTATGGTTTGCATATGAAGGAGAAAATTGGATTCTAAAAGACGTGAGCTTTGTAATTGAGCCAGGACAAAAGGCTGCTTTCGTTGGGGCTACTGGTGCAGGTAAATCATCCATATTAAACCTTATTGGAAGATATTATGATATACAAAAGGGAAAAATAACAATAGATGGCATAGATATTAAAGAATTGGATATAAATACATTACGTAAGGCTATTGGTCAAGTACAACAGGATGTATTTATCTTTACTGGTGATATTAAAAGCAATATAAAATTAAAGGATGATTCAATTACTGATTATGATGTTGAAAAGGCAGCGAAATATGTAAATGCATCCTATTTTATTGAAAATCTGCCAAAAGCTTATGATGAGGAGGTAACGGAAAGGGGAAGTACTCTTTCTGCAGGACAAAGACAATTATTGTCCTTTGCTAGAACATTAGCATATAATCCATCCATATTAGTTATGGATGAAGCGACCGCAAATATTGATACGGAAACAGAACAATTAATTACAGAAGCATTATATCGACTTATGGATGGTAGAACTACGATTATGGTTGCTCATAGACTATCTACGATACAACATGCGGATGTTATTTTAGTTATGCATAAAGGAAGGCTAAGAGAAGTTGGGACACATCAAGAACTACTTAAAGCTAATGGAATTTATAGAAAACTATATGAACTACAATTAACATAACTTGTTAACTAAACGTACAGGTTCATGGGAGGTTAATGTATGACCCAATTATTAGTTAAATTATTTATAAAAGATTATAATAGGATAGAAAGTACAAAAGTAAGAACCAGATATGGAATATTAGCGAGCATTGTAGGTGTTATACTAAATGTTATCTTATTCTTAGTTAAGATTCTCATCGGACTTGCGATACAAAGCATCTCTGTTATGGCAGATGCATTTAATAATCTATCGGATGCAGCTTCTTCTATTATAGGATTAGTAGGTGCAAAATTGGCTGAAAGACCCGCTGATAAAGAACATCCTTTTGGACATGGTAGAGCAGAGTATATAGCTGCATTTGTTATCGCATTTTTAATATTACAAGTTGGATTTACTTGCTTTAAAAGTTCGATAGAAAAGGTATTTAATCCATCCCAAGTGAACTTTAATTGGATTTTAGTTGGGATTCTGTGTTTGTCCGTATTTATTAAAATATGGTTATCCTATTTTAACAAGAAACTCGGAAAAAAGATTAATTCAAGTGTATTAAAAGCAACTGCTACAGATGCATTAGGTGATGTTTTAATAACGAGTGCAACTATAGTATCCATATTAATTGGTAAATATACAGGACTAATGGTAGACGGGTTTATGGGGACTATCGTTTCCATCTTCGTACTAATAGCTGGTTTTAATATTGCCAAAGAAACCCTAGAACCTTTACTAGGCGAAGCGGTAGATAAGAAGGTTTATGAGAAAATTACAAGTAAAGTGGAAAGTTATGAAGGAATTATAGGAAGTCATGACTTAATTGTTCATAATTATGGGCCTTCCCATACCATGGCTACGATCCATGCAGAAGTACCAAATACCATTAATATGGAGGACGCTCATGAGATTATTGATTCGATTGAAAGAGATATCTTAAGGGAAATGAATATTTTTCTTGTAATTCACATGGATCCGGTAGAGATAAACGATTCGATTGTACTTTCGAAAAAGGAGGAAGTTATTCAAGTAGTTAAGCGTCTAGAACCACAAGCAGATATTCATGATTTTCGTATTGTAAATGGTGAGGCACATATAAATTTAATTTTTGATTTGATGCTTCCGTATTCTTACACAGATAAAAATGAGCGAGATTTATTAGAAGAAATCAAAAAAGAAGTTAAGAAATTAGAACCCAAGTATGAGTGTGTCATTACCGTAGAAAACAGTTATATAGCAGAAAAATAGGTATAATTTAGTACCTACACCTAAATATTTACGGTTGATTCATGGAATAACCTATGTTAACCTAAGGAAGAAGCCTATGGTTTATACAGACAGGAGGTTTATCATGAAAAAATATATAATGATAACTTTATTTATAATAACTCTACTAGCCTCATCACTATATGGGAGTATCCTACCCCTAGCTGATAGTAATCAGTTTGTTAGTGCTGCAACAAGTGATATCAAAACCGGGAAGCCAAATCTAACTGCTACAAAAAGGACCTCAACTACAGTTACATTATCATATAGTAAAGTAACTGGCGCTACTGGTTATAAAATATATCGTGCTACAAAGAAAGACGGAACTTATGGATATGTTGGTGCAACAAAATCACTATCGTATATAGATAAAGGATTAAAGTATGATAGTTCTTATTTTTATAAGGTACGTGCATATAAAGTAGTTGATGATAAAAAAGTACACAGTAAGTATTCAGATGTATTATCCATCTATACTACCTTTAGTAAAATTAATTTAAATGTAAAAGGTAATGATTCTAACTCTATCATGTTAAGTTGGAATAAAATTAAAGAAGCAAGTAGTTATAAAATCTATCGTTCAGATACGATAAATGGAACGTATTCTTATATAGGTATAACGAATAGTACAAGCTATTTGGATGAAAATCTAAAAAGTAATGAAACCTATTATTATAGAGTAAGAGCTTATAAAAAAGTTAATGGTGTGAAGTATAATGGTGTATACTCGGATAAATTAAAAGCAACAACTTTAAATATAACACCAACACCTACACCAACTCCAACACCTTCGCCAGAAACAAAAGAAAGCAAATATGCCAATGAAGTTTTAAGCTTGGTTAATGTAGAACGTAAAAATGTAGGACTTGATACTCTTAAAATGTCTGACATATTAATGCCAGCGGCAAATAAACGGGCGGAAGAAATAAAAGTCTTATTCTCCCATATGAGACCTGATGGAAGAGAATGGTCAACAATTATTGATGATTATAATATTAGTGTTAGAATAGCAGGAGAGAATTTAGCTTATGGATATAATACACCTGAAGAAGTAGTGACAGGATGGATGAATTCACCTGGTCATAAAGCCAATATATTAAATGAAAGTTATAATAACATTGGTATTGGAGTATATATTTATAATGGAACTGTTTATTGCACACAACTATTTTCAAACTAATAAGTGAATATATAAGATAAAAAGAATCCCTTTTGTCTTTCGAGCAAAAGGGATTCTTTTTATTGTTCTACTATAGTACCGTCTAATGAAAGGGTGACAACTTGCCATGGAATCATTTTATTACTATTTTTCAATGCGTTAATTGCTGCATTTGAAATACCACTACAACAAGGAACTATCATACGTACTATGGTTACACTTTTTATATGATTGTGCTTTATAATATTCGTAAGCTTTTCTGTATAATCTACATCATCTAATTTTGGGCATCCGATAATGGTTATTCTATTTTTCATAAAATCATTATGGAAGTTAGCATAAGCATATGCAGTACAGTCAGCAGCAATTAATAAGTTAGCATTATCGAAATATGGTGCATTTACAGGGACTAATTGAATTTGCACTGGCCATTGATTTAATCTTGAAACAAGAGGTGTTTTAATTTCAGGTGAGTTTGTCAAATCATTATGGGTAATTGCTTTTGACATTGTACCTGGACAAGCACTGAATGGGGCATTATTCTTTTTACTCATATTTCTTTTTACTTCTTCTTCGTTATATTCTAGTGCTTCCCGTTCTTCGAAGGACAGGGCATTAACTGGACATACCGGTAAGCAATTACCTAATCCATCACAATAATCATCACGAATTAAGGTTGCCTTTCCATCTATGATTGCAATAGCATCTTCATGGCATGCATCTACACATAATCCACATCCGTTACATAATTCTTGGTCTATTTTAATAATTTTACGAATCATTCTAAACTCCATTCTAAACTTTAGTTATTGGTAATGAAATAATTTTACAGGATGGAGTGAAAGAAATCAGTTGCATTTGCAACGTAAAAAGGATATATTTAACGAAAGGGTAGAGAAGGAGAGAGAGAATGGAGTTTAGTAAGCAATATTTAGATGTACTTGAAAAGAATCAATTATTTAAAGGGATTCATAAATCAGAAATAAGTAGTGTATTACAATGCTTACAATGTAATATTAAAAATTATAAAAAAGGTGAAATAATAATACTTGGTGGCTCAAAAGTACATTCATTAGGGATTGTTATTGATGGCGGTATTCAGATCGTTCGGGAGGATTTAGGAGGGAATCGAATGATGATAGCAGGACTAACAAAGGGTGAAATTTTTGCAGAGACTTTTGCATGCGGTGAAATTGATGTTAGTCCAGTCAGTGTATATGCTAGTGAAAAATCGACGATTTTATGGATTTTAATTAAGAAGATAGTAAATCCTTGTTCTATGGTTTGTAGCTTCCATAGCAGTATTATAATGAACCTACTAGAG
>JAFAEB010000033.1 GCA_023424235.1 Bacillota bacterium | reverse complement strand
GAACAATATTATCCACTTGGTGTAACTGACCCTGATTATTGTGTGCTATGCTTTACATCGGAAAATGGAAACTGCTATAAAGCCGGGGAAAAATACACGTTCAGTTTAGGCGAAAATATAAATTTAACCACCTACAAATATGATAGTAAATGGATTCCAGAGCAAACGATCGAAATAAAATAATTGTAAAATGTGTTATATTAATGTGGCAGTAACGTTATTTTAAGGGTTTGAATATATATAACAACGATCAACGTAAGGATTGATGAGTAACATCGGCGGACGGTCATCGTACTAGCGGTTTATTCCATTTTATAATTTGTGAGGTAAAATAAATGTTGTATGAAGTCATTGAGGATTATCAAAGTGTTGGAGATAAATTACTTATCGAACTGGTGATAGGCGATATAGTAGAATTAGGAGAAGAAACTGACCCCAACGGTGAATATCCCTACTGGATATTCTGTACTAACAAAAGAACAGGTAAAACGGGGTGGGTGGCAACGCAAATAATAACAAAACAAGGCGATACGGGTATAGTAAATCAAGTTTACTCGTCAAAAGAAATGACAGTTTCTGCTGGTGATTTAGTTAATAGTGACGAGGAACTTAATGGCTGGTATTGGTGTATAAGAGTATCTGATTCAGAGTGCGGCTGGATTCCAAAGGTAAATCTAAAACGAAAATATCAAGCATAATATTGCTTTACAGGTTAAGTGCTATAATAGCAACCGATATAATAATTTTTGTGCTTGTTTTTTCGTAAAGTAGTTTACATTAGATAAAAAATAGTTAATGTTAACAGATGTGAATAAGTAAAAAATAAGCCTTGGATTGTAATCCAAGGCTTATTTAACAGGCTCATGAACAAGATTAATGTGGAAATAATTAGGTAAATAGCTTATAATATATTACATACTAAAAATGTAAATATAAATAACAATAAAAGTTTTGATATACAGTGCAGTTTGAAACGTATTCAAGAAATAAAAATAAAACTGGTATGGACTATTGCAATTACCAGTGGTAAATGCAGAATTTATAGGCGTATTTAAATTATAAATTTGAGAGGCGAATATGAGGATTGAAGAATACAAGGCTTCAGATGAGAAAGATTTGCTCTTTGTTTGGGAAGAATTAGCAAAAATAGCCCATGGATTTATAAACGAAGAGTTACAGAAGGCAGATATTTTGCGTGTCTGGAATGAATATTCCAAGAAGTTGAAGACCTATGTAGCTAAGGAGGGAGATATATTCTGTGGATTCCTTTCCATGTATGGGAATAATATAGCAGGTATTTTTGTGGCACCTGACTGGCAAAGAAAACAAATAGGGAAATCGTTAATTGAACATGCACAAAAAGATAGAGTGCCACTTAGTGTTGAAGTGTTCAGTAAAAATAAGAATGCAATCCGTTTTTACGAGAAAATGGGATTTGAAAAAATTTCGGAATATATGCATCCAAACTTTAATGAGATTCTATGGGTCATGAAAATGGAGGAGGACCTTTGTAGGCTGTGATGATGAACTCAGCTTAACATGAGCTTACTAAATTAATTTGGTCTTTAGGTAGCAAGTGGAAAATGAATAGAACGATGAATTTAGTATATGTGGAGAAGATTATGGATATTAAACAATTTTGGTCAGCAATATTGAAGCAAGACAGAGAAGAAATTAGGGTATTTTTTCATGATAATGCATATGTAAATTGGCATTGTACAAATGAACATTTTACTGTAGATGAATTTATTCAGGCAAACTGTGAATATCCTGGTGATTGGGATGGTGAGGTAGAGCGTATTGATAATTTGAATGATTTAATGATAACAGTAACGCATGTATTTTCTAAAAATCATACAATGTCATTTCATGTTGTATCTTTTATATCTATACTAGAGGGAAAAATAGTATCACTTGATGAATATTGGTCAGATGACGGTGGTGCACCATCGTGGAGACAAGAGATGAATATTGGAGTTACAATAAAGTAAATAACAAGTTGTTGTTAGATTGAGAGGATCGTATGTTATACATAATGAGGCATGGTAAGACAGATTGGAATGCAAAATATAAACTTCAAGGAAGAACAGACATTCCATTAAATGAAGAAGGAAGGGTCATGGCGCAAAATGCTAGAACGGAATATAGAGAGATACATTTTGACCTATGTTATTGCTCTCCCCTAAGTCGTGCAAAAGAAACAGCAGAGATTTTATTGGAGGGAAGAGGTATTCCAATCGTTATAGATGATAGATTACAGGAAATGAGTTTTGGTATTTATGAAGGGATAGAGAATAGTTTTCAAATCCCCAATTGCCCGATTAATGTACTTTTTAATAAACCGGAGAGTTACAGTGCGGTTGAAAATGGTGAGAGTTTTGAGGACCTATATAAAAGAACTGGAGAATTTATAAAAGAAATAATTGAACCTGCATTAGAACAAGGTAAGGATATTTTAATTGTTGGACATGGTGCAATGAATTTAAGTATAGTGAGCCAAATTCAGCAGATTCCAATAGAAAAGTTTTGGAGTACAGGGATTGAGAATTGTAAATTATTAAAATTAATATAATGTTGAAGTAATAGGGATGTTATTCGATAGTAAAACAGAATTTGGTGTTATAGATGAGATTGATCCAATAAGGATTATTTTTTTAGGTCTAAGTTATATTTATTTTAGTCGATATCGGAGGAATGTTGAATGAACTTTGTAAATCCACCAGTAGAATCACCTCAAAATGTTACTCATAAAACATTTTATAGCCAAATATTAAATCACGAACTGGGTTATAATATCTATCTTCCCACCGGGTACAAAGACTGCGATGAAAAATATCCGGTTGCCTACCACATTCACGGGTGGACAGGCAACGAATCATCCGAGATATGGCCACTGGAAAAGAATTATAAAAATAGACGGGCTATTACTGTATTTGTTAACGCAATTTCGGTGGAGGAAAATTATTTCGATGCCTTATTGCAAATTGAATCCATCCTTATTAAGGAACTAATTCCCCATATCGATGGACAGTACAGAACAGACACAAACCGAGAGAATAGAATGCTGTCAGGGTTTTCAATGGGCGGCAACATGGCGTTTTATTATGCAGTTAAGCACCCCGAGCTGTTTGGTGCTGTGACCCCTTATGCAGGAACCTATCACCATCTTTATCACAAAGAATACCGTACAGTGGGGGTAGCACCGGAGAAAGCCACCAAGTTATACGAAGCTATGATGAGAGAAGAATGGTATTTAGAGGAAAACAATATTTTATGCTTGGTACGGCAAAATGCAGAAAAAATTCGAGGGAAACTAAAAATTGATATTCATATCGGTACGGCTGACATATTATTTTGTGATAATGAAATCCTACATTTATATTTGGATTCGTTGAGTATCCCGCATAATTATAGGAAATTCGAGAAGATTGGTCACGACTTGGAAAAAATATTATAGCAATTACAAATAAGCTATCTAAATATAAAACTACCTTGATGTCACGCAAATAAAATAAATGTGTCTTAAATGACTTAATCTAAGGTTTCCAGTCTTTCGGTATTAAAAACCGATTGCTGGGAACCTTAATTTTTATTCTCCGAGTATGGCTTAGAACTTAAATGTAAGTAAGTGTTGAGAATTAGAATGATAGAAAAATAAAATATATTAAGGTGTAGACCTAGTTGTAAACTGCTTTTGACAATGGTAAAATGAGGTAAATAACGATTGGGGGAAAATATGGAATATTATGATATCAATAAAAAAAGAAGTTCCTATATATTCTTAAAAGCAATATCTGTCTTGCTTTTGCTAGTATTTTTTATATGTTCTATTATGATGATTATAACTTTTACAGTTGAATATGTATCTGATACTAATACTTTGAGAGCCTTTTTAAAAGGGTTAATCTATATTCCTTTCTTAATAACACTGATATCGGTTTATATTATACTAAATCGAAAAATGAAACAATATTTTTCTGGAAGTATAAGGGTAAGAACAAGAAAACAATTTGCTTTTCATATGATTGTTAAAGTAATTGCAATAGGAAGTGGAATCTTTCTATTACTTCTTGTTTTGATTCCTTATTTTGCACTGCCTATGTTTTTAAATAGACATGTTAATTATAGAGGAGAAGCAACCTATAATTATCCACTACAGGATATTTACCAGGCTAAGGATTTTAATCTGGACGAAAATCAAATGTATTTAAAAACCGAAGACAATCTGAAAATATGGGCTTCAGAAATAACAACTACCAATCCGAAAGCAGTAATTATATATTTGAGTGGTATTGTACAGCCATCGGTTACTTATTTTTATGGTCATGCGAAAATGATGCAGGATAATGGTTATGCATCCATATTGATTGATGTTCGGGGACATGGTAAGAGCGATGGTAATAGGATATGTCTTGGTTATGATGAAGTAAAGGATGTAAAGGCAGTTGTGGATTATATTAATAGTCAAGAAAAGTATAAGGATATACCCATAGTTGTACAGGGAGCATCAATGGGTGGTGCAATTGCAGTTAATTCTTTCGGACAAATAAAGGATATTGATGCGCTGATCGCTATGTCAGCTTATTCAAGTTTTGAGGATGTTACGCTGGATATGTTGGAGGAAAATGAGATAGCAGAATTCATTATAACACTTGAAAGACCTCTTATTGTATCCTCTCTAAAACGGGTATTTGGCAGTGATAAAGTAAACAATATGAAACCGGTGGAACAAATAAAAAATGCCGATGGAAGGCCAGCACTTTTAATTGCAAGTATAGGAGATACTGAGGTAGCTCCTATTAATATGGATAGGCTCAAAGAAGCTTATCCTAAAGCACAGTCCTGGCTACGTAATTCATCGGTGCATTATATTATAAAGGACTGTGATTTTAAAAACGTAGAAGATGATGTGGAATACTGGACTAAAATACTGGATTTTCTGGATAAAGAGCTGCATTGAGAAACTCTTTTGTGCACACTGTGTATGATCACTTCCTTGTTAAATAATGAGTACTCAAACCATGTGAAGACATTAGTACTATTCGAAAAAGCTAGAACAATTATTCCCTAAATAATGTTATTTAACTAGAAAATGTTCTTTTTACAAAACTACATTTTAATAATTAGTCAGAGGAAGCATAGATAAATTATCAAGCGTTCTCTGGCTTTTTTATTCTAGATTATACCGAAAAATTAAACAGAACTATTCAGATTTTACCTTCTGTAATTAATTTAATGCAAATTATCTTAAAATATGGTTTTTTAAGAATTTTATTTTAGCAACAATTTCACCTTGTAAAAACAAAGAGAAAAGTGTAGAATAGTCGTGATTCTATGAAGGAGTTACCTTACTGTAATGATCTGTTAATGCGGAGGAATGAAGGATATAATAGTAGGGCTTCTGATTTTTTTACGGATACAAGAGAAACATAATAAATATAGGAGAAATACAATGGAAATTTTAATGGATGTACTGCTAATGTTAGGTGGAGTCGCTGTATTTATGTTTGGTATGAAGCAGATGAGCTCTGGTTTGGAACAAAGCGCAGGATCAGGAATACGAAATCTATTTAAGAAAATTAACAAAAATAGAGTAATTAATTATGGAATTGGAATTGGGGCTACGGCAATTGTCCAATCTTCATCGGCGTCTTCGATTATGACAGTCGGACTTGCACATGCGAATATTGTAACGG
>JAFAEB010000184.1 GCA_023424235.1 Bacillota bacterium | reverse complement strand
CAAAGCACTCATAAACTAAATAGGAGGTTGCGTTAATGGCTAAGGTTATATCGAAAAGAAATAACGCGCGGGGAAGAATAAAGCATGAGGATTCATTTAGTAAGTATTTTAAGCAACATAAATTATTATATTTGATGTTGCTACCGGGAGCTTTGTATTTCCTAATATTTCGTTATATCCCAATGGGAGGAATTATAATAGCATTTCAAAAGTATAGTCCTTTCCTAGGAATATTAAAGAGTCCCTTTGTAGGTTTATCACATTTTAAAAGCTTCTTTATAGGAACTGACTTTTTAATGCTACTTAAGAATACACTTGCTATTTCTTTCTTAAGTTTATTATTTTACTTTCCGGCACCAATTATATTAGCTCTTTTATTAAATGAAATAAAGAACCAAAGGTATAAAAGAACAATACAAACCTTTATCTATATACCACACTTTATTTCTTGGGTTATCATTGCAAGTTTGACTTATCAGCTACTTAATATTAATGATGGTATTATCAATATGCTTATTAAAGAGTTAACAGGAAAAACAATTAACTTTTTAGGGGATCCTAAATACTTTAGAGGTTTAATTATTGGACAAAGTATGTGGAAGGAAACAGGCTATGGTACTATTATATTCCTAGCTGCCTTATCTGGAGTTGATATGGAACTTTATGAAGCAGCCAAGGTGGATGGTGCTAATCGATGGAGACTAATGTGGCATATTACCCTACCAGCTATTAAAGGAACGATTATCATAATGTTAATCCTTAGAGTAGGTTCTATCTTAAATACAGGTTATGAGCAAATATTCTTAATGAGAAACTCACTTAATGTATCTGCTGCAGAAGTATTTGATACTTACATTTATCAAAAAGGTATTACAAATGGACAATTCTCCTACAGTACAGCAGCAGGTTTATTTAAATCCATTGTTGGTATGATTATGGTATTAGGATCAAATAAAATTGCGAAAAAAGCCGGAGAATCTGGTATTTACTAAAAGGGAGGAATGAACATTGGCTAAAAGAAAAAATAAAATAAAGTCTAGCGTAGGTGATAGAACAATACAAGCCCTTATCTATATTATGGTAGGTTTCATTGGTCTAGCAACTTTACTTCCTTTTTTGTATGTAATTGCAGGTTCTTTTGCAACAGAAAGAGAGTTAACAGAAAAAGCATTCTTTATTCTACCAACTGAGATATCAACAAACGCATATCAGTATATTACAAGAACAGGTGAGATTTTCAGAGGACTAAGAAACTCCTTATTGCTTACACTAGTTGGTACATTTACGAATATGTTTTTTACAACTACCTTTGCATATCCACTATCTAGAAAAGATTTTAAGGGAAGAAATTTGATACTTAATCTAGTTATTGTTACCATGCTTTTCTCAGGTGGTATGATACCAACGTTTTTATTAGTAAAGCAACTTAATTTATACAATTCCTATTGGTCATTAATTTTAATAGGAGCAATTAGTCCATTTAATATGATTATTGTAAAGAACTTCTTTCAAGAAATTCCAAGAGAACTTGAAGAAGCAGCTAGAATTGATGGAGCAACGGATCTTGGTATTTTTGGTAAGATAGTTTTACCATTATCAAAACCAGTTTTAGCATCCATCTCCTTATTCTACGCAGTAGGTCATTGGAATGACTATTTTGGTGCTATGATTTATTTACAAGATCCTAAGAAAGAAACAGTACAAATTGTACTTAGAAGAATTGTGCTTCTTGCAGGAGGTATACAAACAGATCTAATAGACTTTGATGTAATGGGAGCACCACCAGATAAAGCAGTAAAAATGGCAGCAACTGTAGTTGCGACGATACCAATTTTAATGATTTATCCTTTTGTTCAAAAATATTTTACCAAGGGTGTTATGGTTGGGGCTGTAAAAGGCTAAACCTTATACTATACATATAATTTTAGGAGGATGGTTTATGAGAAATAAAAAACTTATGCGATTTGCTGCATTATCTCTAGCACTTGTAATGGTGACTGGTAGTTTAGCAGGATGTGGAAAAACAAGCGATAAAAGCGGTGATACTAGCAATGAAAATGCAAATATTACTATGATGACCTTTGACTTTGAAGGAAGTCCTGTGTCTGGTGCACATTCCGAAGAAGTAAAGAAAAAGATGGAAGAATATACGAATACGAAAGTTGATTTTACTTGGGTTCCAAGTGATAATTATGAAGATAAGTTAAGCTTAACATTAGCTTCCGGTAATGATATGCCTATGATTATTGCAGTAGGAAGTATGACAGCTGCCATAACAAGTGCAGCAGAAGCTGGTGCATTCTGGAACCTAAATGATTACATGTTTGATTCCACTAAATATCCTAATTTATCACAAGCAAACGAAAATGTTAATAAGAGCCTTACTGTTAACGGTGAATTAATCGGTGTATACCGTGCAAGACCAATTGGTAGAAATGGTATGGGATATCGTGCTGATTGGGCCGAAAAATTAGGTCTTTTGGAACCAAAAACAATTGAAGATGTTTATAATATGATGTATCAATTCACTTATGGGGATCCAGATGGTAACGGAATTGATGATACTTATGGTCTAGCTTTAAGTAAATATACTGGACCATTTGATATTATTCAAACTTGGTTTGGTGCTGGTAATGGTTGGGTAGAACAAAATGGTGAATTAGTACCTGTTCATCAAACAGAAGAATATCTTGAAGCAGTTAAGTGGCTTAAGAAAATGTATGATGATGGTTTAGTTTATGAGGACTGGGCGGTTCGTGATACAGCTACTTGGGCTGATAGTGTTAAAAATGGTGAATGTGGTATGTACATTGATGTATTAGATGGTTCTAGAAGAATTTGGGACTACTTTGTAACAAATAATATTCCATCTGTTGTTAACCCAGAAGAAACAGCTGCTATGAAATTAATTGGAACAATTAATGATCGAACACTTGCTACATCTGGTTATAATGGTTTCTTTGTTATTACAAAAGCAGCTGATACAGAAGAAAAATTAGCAGCTTGTTTAAATTTCTTAGACAAAATGTGTGACGATGAAATGATTTTACTTTCTTCATATGGATTAGAAGGAATTCACTGGGAAGTTGGAGAAAATGGTTTCCTAGTTGACCTTGATAAAGAAGATGCAGTTGCATCTAAGGCATATGCAGCACTTAACCAAACAGTAGCATATATTCCTAACGCAGCTGCTAAGAGTATCACAGTAGAATTAACAGAAAGAAACATTATTGAAGAAGAAGTTAAAGCTAATAATGTTCAATATGCTGTATTCAACCCAGCCTTATCTTACTTAGTTAATTCACCAACTTATTCTTTAAGTGGAAGTACTCTTGATCAACTATTGAACGATGCTAGAACACAATATATTTGTGGACAAATCGATGAAGCTGGTTTAAGATCAGCTTGGGATAATTGGGCAAAACAAGGCGGAAGCAGTGTGATTACGGAAGTAAATGAACAATATAAAGCAAGTAAGTAAATCTATAAAGTTTTATTTATAGAACTAAAAAGGGCTGTCTTTTAGACAGCCTCTTTTGTAAATTTAGTTTTTCCATCTAGGAGGAGTTATGATAAATTTAAGAATAAAGCAGCTTGAGGATGCATTTATAAGGCTTGAATGGGATTGGGTAGATAATGCTAGTGAATATAGGATATATTGGTCAGATAAGGACAGCAATACCGTAGTATATAAATGTTTAGACACGGTAACAGAATGTACTTATATACTTAATTTTTCCACACATGTACCTCATTACATAAAAGTAGCAGCAGTCATCAAAGGGAGAGAAATTGGATTTAGTGATGTACTAAAGACTCCGATAAAAAAAATATTTAAGGAGCAACTAGAAACTTTATCGAGAGGTTTAGTTGCGATTCCGACTAAAAATGGAATATTTATTAGTTTTAGAATGTTTTTATCTGAGGTTAGTGGCTATAGTCAAACAGGCTTAACTGGAATGAACTATAAAATATATAAAAACAATAAAGAACTGTGTGTTGTAGAAGACAGTACAAATTATTTAGATGCTACAGGTACGATCCATGATAGTTATTATGTGTGTGCTTATAAAGATGGAATCATATATGATAAATCAAGTACAATAACACCTCTTATATCAGGAGATAATTATATCGATATTCCACTTCAAATACCCAATGGAGGGGTAACAAAGAGTGGTGAAGAATACACTTATAATGCAAATGATATGAGTGTAGGAGATATAGACGGTGATGGAGAATATGAATTCTTTGTAAAGTGGGATCCTACGAATTCACATGATGTTTCGATTAAAGGTTATACAGGTAATTGCTATATCGATTGTTATAAATTAGATGGAACCTTATTATGGCGACTTGATATGGGGGTAAATATTCGTGCGGGTGCTCATTATACACAGTTTATGGTCTATGATTTTGATGGAGATGGTAAGGCTGAGATGGCTGTTAAAACTGCACCTGGCACAAAAATGATATTTTTTAATAAAGATCTCACCATAAAAGAAGAAAAATATATAAGTATGCCAGTAGAAGATATAGCGAATGGCTATTCTCACAGTGATAATTACGTTTGCTCAAAGAGTGATTATAAAGAACATTTAATTCATGTATTTATGAACTGGAGTAAGCACCCAGAAGTTGTTGCTAATAGGTGGCCAAAAACATTGGAAGAGTGTTTTGGTATTGAAAAGCAATATGAATATCCACTTAGTGAAGAGGATGCAAGAGAGCTTGTCCATTATTTTATTTATGAGTATGCGCCAAGCAGGGATAAAAAGAATCGTTTGGATGAATTTGAAGGCTTCATATTTAAGGGACCTGAATACTTGACTATGTTTTCTGGTGAGGGTAGGGAATTAGAGACGATACCATTTAAATTTGGCAGAGTGGATGATGGATTACTATGGGGCGATTATTCAATGAAAAGAATTGAGCCATGTAATCGTGTGGACCGATTTCTTTCTGGTGTTTCTTATCTAGATGGAGAGAGACCATACCTTATTATTTGTCGCGGTTATTATACTCGTACAACCATAGTGGCTTATGACTTTTTTGAGGGTCATTTTAGAGAACACTTTTCAATTGATTCTGGTTTTGTAGCTATGGATAATCCATTTAATGATAATTCCCATGCTAAGATGGGACTTGATCCTGTATATGGTATCCTAGCAGGACAAGGTAATCATAGCTTATCAACTGCGGATGTTGATTTTGATGGCTGCCAAGAAATTATATATGGTGGAGCTGTGATTGATCAAGATGGAAGTATTTTATATAGTTGTTATGGCTATTTACCAGATGGTACTTATGCTAAGTTTGGACATGGAGATGCCATGCATGTAGCAGACATTGACCCAGACAGACCTGGGCTTGAAATATTTAGTGTATTTGAAGGAGGAAAAGCAGCACCTTATGGCTATGCATTAAGAGATGCTATGACTGGAGAAGTAATCTTTGGTGAATATGCTGAAGTAGACCTAGGCCGTTGCATGATTGGTGATATTAATGATAAGGTTCGTGGATTAGAGGTATGGGTTAATCATGTATACTCCTGTAAAGGGGAGGCTTTAGATGATAACTTACTTGGTACGAACCAAAGTATAAGATATGCTGGGGACTTAAGTACTCAAATCTTAGATGGGAATAATTTATTTGGAGAACATAGAGGAGTTATTAACGATAATTTACATGGTATTTTGTTAGAGCCAGAAGGTGTTCTAATGAATAATGGAACCAAGGGAAATCCTTGCTTGGTCGCTGATATCTTTGGAGACTTTAGAGAAGAACTATTGGTGAGAAAAGATGATAATTCAGCAATTCGAATTTTTATTAGCACGGATCTTACAAAACATAAATTATTTACCCTTATGCATGATGTGAATTATCGTACTTCAATAGCATGGCAGAATAACTGCTATAATCAACCAGGTTATACAAAATTCTATTATGCTAGTGACATGGATTTTAAATATGTACTACCACATTTATGCGATAAGGACGGTTTTGCTAAGGAATAAGTGTATTAATTTGGAGGCATATAGATTGTCCTATTGTTTGGTAGTTACTTTATTAATAATTTAAAATGGAGGTTAGTATGAATATACATTGCATTGGTAAAATAGATATAACAAAAGCTGGCATGGGTAAGGCATTACTTGGTGACATTAACGGTGATGGGAGGATGGAACTTGTTGTCGTTCAACCTGATGGTGGAATTGATGATAGGTATGTACCCCATCAAGTTACTTGTGTTACAGCATATAACTTAAAGGGAGAATTACTTTGGCAGCATGGTAAATTAGAGAAAGAAGCAGGCAAATTTGGTTCTGATTTTCCAGCTCAGATTTATGATATTGATGGAGATGGTAAGCTAGAAATTTTATGTGTTATGAATAAAAGATTTCTAGTTTTAGATGGAGAAACTGGAGCAATCAAAAAAGACTATGAACTACCTAGTAATGAGGCACATGATTGTATTATAATAGCAAACTTAACTGGGAAAGAAAGAGCAAGTGATATTATTTTAAAAGACCGTTATGAGAACATGTGGGCCCTTGATAATGAGTTTAAACTCTTATGGCATCATAAAGGAAATCTTGGTCATTATCCATGGGTTCATGATGTAAATGGGGATGGGTATGATGAAGTTATGGCTGGCTATGACTTACTAGATCATAATGGAAAAATTCTATGGTCTTGTAAAGATTTAGAAGATCATGCTGATTGCTTGTGGGTTGGTGATGTAAATGGGGATGGTAAATTAGAAATAGCAGTTGGTGGAAGTGTAACATGTTTATATGATGTAGATGGAAATGAGTTATGGAGGTATGATGGATGCATAGAGTCTCAGCATATTGCATTAGGCAAATTTAGAGATGATATGCCTGGATTACAAATTGCAGGACTAGATCGTATTCGTCGTGGTGATGGTTATAAGGGACAATGGGATGGAAAGGATGGTATGTTTTTAATTGATTCTAATGGACAAGAAATTTGGAAAGAGGATCGTAAAACAAAAGGCTGGCTTACCATTGTGAACACCATAAGGAACTGGAACAAAGAGGGGAAGGACTATATTCTTGCCTATCGACGAGGTGGTGGCATTAATCCAACCTTATACAATGGATATATGGAGGAAGTTGTTACATTTCCAGTGGACGGATATGTGCTGACGGGTGATTTATTTGGACGTGGTATTGAAGATGTAATAATTTATGATACATATAATGCCCATATCTTTAGTGGTACAGAATATAATTTAGAAGAACAAGCAAGTGGCATACCTATCCCTCAAAAGAAACAATTGTATGCTTCAACTCTGTATCCTGGAGGGGAGTATTTATAAAAATAGGGTTAAGGTGTCTGAAAAGAATTATTAATAATATAAGCTCATTATATAGATATAAAGGTGTAGTCATTCCTTTGATGGATGAAGGAACGAAAGAATTAGAGTATTAGAAATGAAAACTGTATCATAAAACATAGATTCTAAGATTTATGGTTTATATGATGCAGTTTTTGTATATTGCAAAGTATTTCACGAAAGGATAAAATAAACACAACTACATAGTAGGAATGTGCTATAATGTAGCTATGTTTTAGCCAAAAGTATGAAATATTTTATAATAGGTTAAACAGTAAAACACACTCTAATCATAAAAGGAGAAAAAATAAGGTAAGATGACAGGATATATTATAAACAAAAACACTCGTATCATAGCTACTAGAATCAATAAGGTTATTGATAAAGCAATTGAGAGATTTTATAGAGACCTAGAAATGACATTGCTTGATTCTAGTAATGATGCTAGCATAATTGAATTATGTTATGAAGAGTTAGAGAGTGAACAGTTTCATATAAAAATAGTAGAAGAAAGTAAACTAATCATTTATGCCAAGGACGATCTAGGTTTTATTTATGCTTTACTTTATATTAGTGATAAGCTCTTAGGTATTTCACCATTATGGTTTTGGAATGATGAGGAGTATGAGAAGGTTTCAGAAAAAAAGACTTATATGGAAGACTATATCTCAAAAAAACCAAGAGTACGCTATCGTGGATGGTTTATCAATGATGAGGTTTTAATTGATAAATGGTCTGTGAATGGAAGTTCTATCATTCCATGGGAAATGTCTTTTGAAGCTTTACTCAGGCTTGGTGGAAATATGGTGATACCAGGTACGGATAAAAATTCAAAACTATATAGGGAATTAGCGGCTAGTATGGGACTCTACATTACCCATCACCATGCAGAACCCCTAGGTGCTGAAATGTTTGCCCGAAAATACCCACATTTAAATCCTTCCTTTGACGAGCATTCAGATTTATTCCTTAAGCTTTGGGAAGAGGGGATTGAAGAACAAAAAGATTTAAATATTATATGGAACTTAGGCTTTCGTGGACAAGGAGACTGTCCATTTTGGGAAAGTGATAAACGATATAATACTTCAAAAATGAGGGGAGAACTAATTAGTTCGCTTATTAAAAAGCAATATGACCTACTTCATAGCAAATTAGAGAACCCTATTTGTTGTACCAACCTTTATGGGGAGAGTATGGAATTATATCAAGAGGGATATTTAACTTTTCCAGAAGACCTTATTAAGATATGGGCAGATAATGGATATGGTAAGATGGTGTCAAGAAGACAAGGTAATAATAACCCTAGAGTTTATGCACTTCCTATGACGAGAGGAATGGAGAAACACGGTATTTATTATCATGCTTCATTTTATGATCTTCAAGCAGCGAATCATATGACAATGCAACCGAATTCTTTAGAGTTTATAAATAAAGAATTAGAGCATGCGTTTTTAGTAGGAGCAGATGATTACTTAATCGTGAATTGTTCCAATATTAAACCACATGTCTATTACCTTGATGCAATCAGTAAAATATGGACAAGTGGAAGCATTGATGTAAAAGAGCAAAGCTATAATTATATAAGACGTTATTTCTTAGAGAACAAGGATTTATTAACGGAGGAAGAACTTAGTGTCATCAGTAACATTCATGAGTGCTATGAAGCCTATGCAAAGAGTACCATTTTATTTGGCCCTAATGAAGACGAGCATGCAGGGGAGCAATTTTACAATTATACCACGCGAATCTTAGCCTCTAGTTGGTTTAAAGGAGAATATAGTAATCCTGTGAATTCTCTAAAATGGGCCTGTGATAAACCATTTGATGAGCAAGTAGAATGGTTTCTAGACAAATGTATGGATGGATTAAAAGGCTTTTCAAGTTTAAATGAAAAATGTAATATGGTTCATAGCATGTTAAATGAAAAGCAAAAGCTCTTATTTGAAGATTCCATCTGGCTACAAGTTAAAATTCATCTCTATTGTATAAAAGCTAGCATAGAATTTTGTAATAGCTATACCGCATTTAAAGAAAAGAAGCTACAAGATTCTTTCTTCTTATTAGGTAGAGCTAGTGAAGAGTTTTATAATGCAGATAAGGCAATGAGAGATAGAGAGCATGATAAGTGGGATAAGTTTTATGCAAATGATTGCCTATGTGATATAAAGCAAACTGCTTATATCTTAAAACCTTTAATGGCATATGTAAGAAATGTTGGTGATGGACCACATTATTATATGTGGCAAAGAGAATTCTTATATGAAGAGGAAGATAAAAGAGTTGTTTTATTAACAAATACAGAAAATCATTTAAGCGATGAAGAACTATATTGCTTAATGAAGGAGAAGGAAGTATAAAAGAACATATATACTAATAAATGTGTGTATATCATTACTTATAAGCAAAAAACAATAGACTAAAACCTAGTTATTGATTTAAAAGGTGAGCAGATATATTCTCTGCTCACCTTCAATTTACATGGTAAACTTTACAAATGAAACACATCCATACTGCTCAGCAGCTACAAAACCCATTTTTTCATAGAAAGCTTTGGTTTTTGGATCATGTTCCGTTAATAGAACTTTTTGATAAACATCCTTGTATCTATCCATTGCTTCGGCAAAAAGTCTTGATCCAATTCCCATATGCTGATACTCTTTTAAAACCAAAATATCTTGTATATAAATAATAGAAACTCCATCACCTACGATACGTATAGCAGCAATTAGTTTATCACTATCCCAAGCAGTAATGACTAGTAGAGAATTCTGATATGCTTTTTCAAGCATATCAGAGTTATTGGTATAATTGCTCCATCCAGCATCACTATATAAAGCTATTAAGTCATCTATACTTGGTATCACATTGTCTTTTAATGTATAATTCATAAAAACTCCTTATCTTTTCCTATGTCTAATCTAAATGAATACTAGCTTATCGTTTCAACTCAACACTTAACTTAAAAATTAGTATACTTCCTTAAAACGATATAATAGAGCGGCGCATTCCTCTCTGGTAATGATATGGTCAGCTTCTAAATTTAGATCCTCCCCTATGTTTCTATCTAAGAATTGCTTTCTACTCTTATAGCCATTTACACAATAGCTATATAGTTCATTATAAGTAATGGTGCGATTTGGTTCAAAGAGTCTGTCTTTCACTAATTTCATATCAAAGATTCCATTGGAGCATGCACACTCTACAATACCGGCATACCATTCATGACCTACAATATCAGTAAACATATCATTATAGACATTAGTAGCGAAAAATCCGTATAGTTTTACGACAAAGCTTAAAGCTTCTACGCGTGTAACAAAATCGATTGGACGATAAAGGTTATCGTTTGGAAGAATGGCTTGACTAGTAAGCGCTTGTATTTCTTTTTTATATTGGCTATTCATAATATCAGTAAAATTAACTTTTACTTCATTACTCCCAGGAATCACATAATTAGAGCCCTTTGGTGGTGTTGGAACTTTAATTTCATTAGGTGCTATCCAATTACTGTAATTATTAAGTGTTATGAAATTATAGTGAGCAGATAATTCTAATGCAACAAAATGAGCCATTAAATATGCTCCATAATCATTGCTATGTGTATAATCTCCAGGGTAGAAATAACGTTTTGCTGCCTCTAGCCCAAGAGAGGTAATAAACTCATAGCTTCTCCTATGTAAATCTACAACGGGCACGTCCATTTCACGTCCTAATTCAATACATGTAGTTGCATAATCAACTAATAAATCATGGTAAGTCCCATCTGTACCCCTCCAAGTATTACGGCAAATAGGAGTTACAAGAATTGGATAGGCACCACGTGCTCTTATTTCATTTATGTAGGTAATTAAGTTATTACGATATCCTTCATTATGCTTAAGATGAGATAATTTTTGGTCGTTATGTGCAAATTGGAACATGCAGTAATCACCTGGCTTAATAGAATCAAGAATAATATCATAATGACCTTCACTACGAAAGGATTCAGTGGTTAATCCTGAATGTGCATGATTGGAGATTGCAATCTCTGGTGTGACAAATAAGGTAAGTCCTTGTCCCCAACCGCTATAGGATACCCCTGGATCATAAGGATAAGAAGCAGGTTGATCCGTTACAGTAGAATCTCCAGCAATAAAGATGGTACTTGATGGATTTTCTTTAATTTCTAATCGAGATATATGAATCTTCTTACCTATAATGGATATATCAAGAGTCAAATCTCGATATCTAGTTTCTTTTCCTCTAGGAATGATATCACATACATTAACATTGCAGGTATATGTGATTCTCTCTCCTTTTTCTAATTCATTCTTTTTAAACACAAACCTTCTACGCCCAGTAAATAAGATAAGATTACTTCCTTCTAATTCATTGAATAATTCGATCGTTACTAAGTAATTACCAGTGTGTGGAACATCAAGCTTAAAGGAAAGAGGAATATTACCTACTTCGTCATCTATGTAGCAACCCTCCTCATCTATTTGTATATTTGTAATGGATTTACCTTGTAACCAATACCATACATCAAATCCACTGTTTAGTTCTGGCAAATTAAGATTCTCATTATCTTTTCTAGCTTCTTCTGTGAAAAATCCATAACCCAGATCTTCTTTATAAAGATTGGATGGATTAACAAAAGTTTCTTCTTTCCTACTACCATTTCTAAAATTAAATATTTTATAAAACATGTTTGTCCTTTCTTGTCAAGCTATTAAATAAATGTAGAGTATTTTTCATTATTTAAAAGTTTATATTAGGGAGTAAGATATGTCAATTGATATTAACGGAATTAATCTTAGTAGAATGAGAGTGATATCTACTGTAGATATAAAATAATGAAATTATAAATAAAATATATGTAAATTATTGATATTTTTCTAAAAAATGAGCGAAACTATATTTATATGTGATACCTATAATAATGACATTTATATAGAGCGGAGGTTATAATGAAGTTTTATCATGGAATGAGAAAAACACATGAATATTTTGAGGGTTGGTACTTTAAGCATCAAGAAAAAGATAAGATTATATCTTTTATACCAGGTATTTCTATTGATCAAAATGGCTGTAAGGTTGGATTTATTCAAGTAATTACAAATGGAACTTCTTATTTTGTCAGTTATCCTTATAAGCAATGTTACTTTGATAAGAGAAATTTATATATTAGAATTGGTAGAAATTTATTTACTCATCGTGGAATTAAAATAGATATTAAACGTAGTGAACTTAACATAAAGGGTAAATTATATTATGGAAAACTTTCAAAACTAGATTATGATATTATGGGGCCTTTTAAATTATTACCTTGTATGGAATGTAATCACAGAGTGTATAGTCTTTCTCATAAAGTAGTTGGAGAGTTAATAATTAATAAGGAAGCGATGGATTTTATGGATGGGACTGGATATATCGAATCGGATTGGGGTTCTTCCTTTCCACACCAATATCTTTGGAGTCAGTGTAATTATTTTAAGAATAAGGCAGGAAGTGTTATGATATCTATAGCCACGATACCAATGCTAAAATATTCTTTTACAGGCTGTATTGGAGTTATTCAATATAATAATAAGCAAATGAGATTTGCAACTTACTTAGGTGCGAAAGTAATTTTTTATAATGGAGATGGATGTCTGATACAGCAAGGTAAGTATAAATTATACGTAAGAATTAAATCGGATAAAGTAAATGAATTAAAAGCACCGAAATCGGGTGATATGATTCGAAAGATTGACGAGGGAATTATATGTTTTACCAAATACCAATTGTATAAAAATGATTCCTTAATTTTAAGTTTAACTAGTAATCATACAAGTATGGAGTATGTTAAAATGTAGATTTTTCTGGTATTTTGTCAAAAACGATTGTGCCATTGCTAGGGGAGTAGTATAATAAGGTTTAGATTCTGCTATCTGGTTCTATGAACGTTTAGATGGAGTCTATTTTATTATATTAGAAAGTGGAGATATTATGGATAATACTGCGTTAGAAAATAAGTATTTAATAGATGAAGCAAATCGTTGTTTAAAATGTAAGAATGCGAAATGTACTAAATTTTGCCCGATTCATACGAATATACCTGAAGTTATTGACTTGTATCAGCAGGAAAAATATGATGAAGCTGGTGAGTTATTATTTCAAAACAATCCCTTATCTTTAGTTTGTGCAATTGTATGTCCACATGAAAATCAATGTACAGGTAATTGTATAAGAGGTATTAAAGGAGAGCCAATTCATTTTCATGAAATCGAAAAAGAGATTTCTTATAATTATTTAACAAACATTAAGTTTGAAAATATAAAAAAGGATAAGGACCATATAGCAATCATTGGTGGAGGGCCTGCAGGAATAACCATAGCCTTTATATTAGCAAGTAGAGGATATAAAGTTACTATATTTGATGCACATGATAAAATTGGTGGTGTATTAAGGTATGGTATACCAGAGTTTCGATTAGAAAAGGATCTAATTGATTTGATAGAAGATAAATTAATTGAACTTGGTGTAAAGATTCGACCAAATACCTTAATTGGTCCAGTTATTAATTTAGAGCGACTATTCGAAGATGGCTATAAGGCAGTATTTATTGGTACGGGTGTATGGAACCCAAGAACACTTAATATAAAAGGAGAAACATTAGGTAATGTACATTATGCAATTGATTATCTAAAATCTCCAAAGGTTTATCGTCTTGGTGAGAAGGTTGCTATCATTGGAGCAGGTAATGTAGCAATGGATGTTGCTAGGACTGCCATAAGAAATGGAGCTAAAGAAGTTACAATTATATATCGTAGAGGAGAAGACTCTATGAGTGCAACAAAACATGAGATTAGCGAGACGAAAAAAGATGGAGTTATTTTTAAATGCTTTACTGCTCCAGTTGAAATCGTAGATGAAGGTGTCATTATAGTTCCTATGGAAGAGATAACAAAGGAAGATGGTAAAGTAACTACCCTTCCACTTGAAGGGCAAGAAGAACTATTAGCATGTGACACTGTAATTATAGCTATTAGTCAGACTCCAAAAGCTAACATAGTATCCAATACCACTGAATTATCTACTAATAAGTGGGGACTCTTAATTACAGATGAATTAGGTAATACTACAAAAAAAGGGACTTTTGCATCTGGTGATGTTGTAACTGGTGCAAAGACAGTAGTAGAAGCGGTTGTTCATGCAAAAGTAGTTGCAGATACAATGGATGCCTATTGCCGTGAAAGTAAATAGCTTATAATTTGGATAGATTAAACAGAAAAATTAATCAGGAAAAATAAACAGGAAATATTATTAATAAAATAAACAGGAAAAACGAAAAACTATTAAAAAAATAAACAGGATAAATAATACAGGATAAATAATATAGGATAAATAAAGAGAGAGCCTAAAGGAAGTAAATACTTCCTAGGCTCTCTATCTTAATTACTTCCTATTACACATAGTTTTCGAACGGTTTCTCCATCAATGGATTCTTTATCTAGAAGTTCTCTTGTGATTTTTTCTAAAAAGTCAATATTACCTTGTAACATTAACTTGGTCTCTTCGTATAAATCATTCATTGTTGTTCTACATTTTTCAATTAAATTAGAATCATATCCTTCGTCTAATACTTCCATACTAAACATACCCAGATCTTTATCCATTCCATATTTATTCATATAATTATATAAAAGTGTAGAAGCTTTTTGTATATCATTACTTGCACCTGTTGTTATATTATTTTCACCAAAGATTAGTTCTTCCGCAGCACGACCAGCAAGTAACATTTTAATATTAGAGATGATCTGATTGTTTGTTTGATACATAGTATCTTTTGGTATGCTAAGGTTAAATCCACCAGCACCTTTTACACTTGGGATAATTGTAACTTTTGAAATATAGTGGTCCGGTAGTAAAAGAGTAGTAGCGAGTGCATGGCCAGCTTCGTGATATGCTGTGATTTCACGATCTTTATTTGTCATATAGCTTCTATCAAGTTTTGGGGCACCAGCAATAACAGTATAGAAGGCTTTATCAATATGGGACTGATTAATTACGGATACCTTTTCATTTGCTGCATTAATTGCTGCTTCATTAATTAGATTCTCAAGCATTGCACCACTAAAGTATACAGTGGACTTTGCTAATTTCTCCATATCGACATCACTAGATATTGGTTTTTTGTTGCAATATAAGGATAGAATCTTCTTTCTAGCATTAATATCTGGTAATCCTATTTCAATCTGTCTGTCAAAACGTCCTGGACGCAGTAAAGCTTCATCTAAGGTATCTAGTCGGTTGGTTGCACCGATTACAACAATACCTTGATTATCATGGAATCCTGACATTTCTGTTAATAATGCATTTAATGTTTGATCTCTTTCATCGTTACTTGCAGAAACACTTCTTGCTCTTTTCTTACCAATTGCATCGATTTCGTCAATAAAGATTACAGCACGTTCACTTTTCTTAGCTTTTTGAAATAAACTTCGAATACGACTAGCACCTACACCAACGTACATCTGAACAAAGTCAGAACCGCTCATAGCATAAAAAGGTACATTAGCTTCTCCAGCTATGGCTTTCGCCATTAGGGTTTTACCAGTTCCCGGAGGCCCGTATAATAATAAGCCTTTTGGCATTCTTGCACCAACAGATTCGTATTTTTCTGGTTCTTTTATAAAATCGATAATATCTTCAACCATTAACTTGGCTTCCGTGTTACCAGCTACATTAGCTAATGTTACATTTGATTTGTTTTCATTCTTTTTATTTGCATTGGATATTTTAAATCCATTCTTAGAGTCTTTTTTAACTAAGAATACAACACCTACAATAGCTGCAAGGAATGCTACACCTTGAAATGCTTTGTTTGTTACACTCTCTTCACTGTACTTTACATCTATATTATTTGTTAACAAGTATTCTATAAAATTTTCTGTCTTTGGATTTGGTATTGTATAGGATATATCTGGATTGGTAGTTAGAATTGCTTTAAACTCGTTGCTATTATTACTTAATATAACGGTAGTGACTTGATTATTGTTTACTGCATCTAAAAATAAGGGATAGGACAAATTGCTATCGTTTTTATTTATAAAATGATTGCCTAGTAGTATCCCTGAGATAACAACAATGACTGCTAATACAATCATAATTTTTTTCTTCATGTAATATCCTCCTTGTTTACATGTAAGGCAAATAGTAACTGTAACAATTGTAACTCTTTTTATAGGACTTTTCTACTATTAATTAATGGTAACTATGGAAAAAGAAATGAATCTGAATCTAGGGGTTAGTGCTTAGTAGATAGCAATAAAAGTGCTTGTAAAGTATAGAAAGGTAACTTATTATTAATATGTGGATTAATTAGGAAGTTATGGATTAAAAAAGAGATAGTTACATTAACTTTGTAAAAGTTGCCAATAAGGAAGACATAAAAACAAAGAATTGAGAAAATAAAAAATTATTATTTTTTTGAAGACTTTTATTATTCTAAATCGTTATATTGATAGAACCGAAAGGAGGTGGAAGAAATTAATCATGAATTCTTTCTTGAAAGTTTAATTGATGAATATCAAAAATTAGTTTTTTCCATTTGCTATAATCTAACAAAAAACTATTTTGATTCAGAAGACTTAGCACAAGAAACATTTCTAGCAGCCTATAAGGCTATGGATAACTTTAATGGAGAAAATCCAAAGGCATGGCTCTGTAAAATCGCCACCAATAAGTGCCTTGATTACTTAAAAAGTGCTACTAGAAAAAATCTACTAACCGATGATAACTTTTTTATTGAAATAAAAAGCAAGGAACTGAATCCGGAAGAGTCCTACTTAGATGGGGAAGTAAGAGAGAAGATTCATTATTTATGTACTGGACTAAAACCACCCTATGATGAGATTGCAAAAGAGTATTTTTGTAATGGAACTACAATGAATGAGATATCAAGGAAACTAGATAGACCAGTTAAAACCGTACAGACACAGGTATATCGAGCGAAAGCAATGTTGCAGGTGTTATGGAGAAAGGAGTATCAATGAGTGAGAAGAATATGAAATTACATATAAGTGATGAAAAACTAAGTAAATTAGCTTTTCGTGGTTTTGAGGGTGAAGAGGATCTTATAAATCTTGAGCATATTACTTTATGTGATGAGTGTGCCAAGCGTTATGCTACTTATATAGAAGGAAACCTTATATCTACACCCCGTGATTTTAAAGAAGAAGTACTACGCAAGGCAGATAAACTAAATCTTACTTTATTGAAAAATAAGTGGAAATTCTACGGATACTGTTTTCGTGTAGGTTTAGCATGTGCTTGTTCTATCCTATTATTGATAACCTTTGATACGGAAAAATTTTCGAATATGACTACCATGATTAACATGAATCAGAATCAAGGAATAACGGATACGATACAGGACAAATTAGAATCCTTTCGTGACTACATTAATAATTTGGAGGTAAAATTTAATGAGAAGTAAAAAAAATAGCTTTTTTGCATTCTGTTTTTCCCTAATACCAGGGGCTTGTCACATGTATTTAGGCTTTATGAAACAAGGTTTATCGATTATGTTCCTACTGGTAGCTAACATTGCTATAGCGGCTATGTTAAATATAGGAATTCTAGCAGTTTTTATACCAATATTATGGTTTTATGCCTTTTTTGATGCACATAATAAAAGATCATTAAATGACGAGGAATTTAATAAAATTGAAGATCGATTTATCTTTTATGGTGTAAATGAAGATGAAATTATGCACTTGCTTAGGGGAAAATTAAGACCTATACTTGCAGGAGTATTAATCTTTCTAGGATTTTATATATTATATGATAATATTATGAGATTCTTAATTAACCTATTTCCATTTGAATTCTTTCGTAATTTCTATTATAATGTGTTATCTAATTTGCCACAGGTGGTTATAGCAGGAGTAATCATTTATATAGGTTTCCGTTTAATATCTGGTAAAAAGCAAGAACTACTAGATGATATTAGATTCGGAGATAGAAATAGAAGAGAAGATAGATATAATGAAGCATTTAAGAGAGAATCTAATGCAACAATTCATTATGATTTAGAGGAGCAGAAGGAAGAAACTGTTTCAACATATGAAATCCATGATAATAATGAAGTATTTTCAAGAAATTCAATAAATAAAGAGAATGAGGACTATGTTACGAAAGGTAAAGAAGTTGATGAGCAAAATATCGAACTAGTTTTAAGTAACGAGTTAGGTGATCAAAATGAGTAGAACAAGACGAGTAGGTGGATTTACATTAGGGGTTACTTTAATAGCATTTGGTTTATTATTTTTATTTAAAACCATGATTCAAAGCATTTCCTATAGTGTTATTTTAAAGTTTTGGCCATGTATTCTAATTCTATTAGGCTTTGAAGTGCTAGCATCTTATTTATTAAATAGAGAAGAAGAGTATAAGTTTGATGGGTTTTCTTTGGTAATTTTAATCGGTATGTCTTTCTTTTCTATGGTGATGGCTGGTATGGAGATTTTTGTGAACAATATAGAGTTGTTTGTAGGTAGAATATAGTTATATATTTCAGTGATAATTATAATTTTAGCTATAACCTGCGTAAATACTTATATTATAGAAGGGGTACTTTGATGAAGGTTATAAAGAAGTGGTTAAATTTAAAGGTGATATCCAAACTCTTTATTTACCCCATAATGAAACACTTTATAAAGAAAGAGAAGTTTATCTTTGCTTCATAAATTACTAGAAGAAGATATGATACGAAAAGACGATAAGGGCTATAAATTAACCAATAAAGGTGTATTTTGGGGAAATACCTTATCAAGAGAATTGTCTAGCTTAACCTAATGGAAAAATTAACATTCTTATGGATAGACATTATATCTAACAACATATCATAGAGAATTGAATTATATTAATAATTACATAAAAATGGCGTGTGAAGGACTATTAATCCATCACACGCTATTATGCGTTAGATGTTCTTTGCTTTCATAATTTGTGCAAATCGTATTTCCTATAAACTGAATATAGCTTTTGACACCTTAATCATTTATTATATCTATTATAAATGCCATTCTTTCATGAATATAGGTACTAGACGAATAGGGCTTAATAAGCTATGATAGTTATAGTAATTATTTAACTAAAAATGATAGAAATGTTAATTAGCTTTGATTTTATAGAAGATAGAAAGAAGGCATATGTATGTACGAATCAGGTGAAAATTATCTAGAGACCATACTTATATTAAAACAAAAAAAAGGCTTTGTTCGTTCCATTGATATTGCTAAGGAAATGAATTTCAGTAAACCGAGTGTGAGTAGAGCAATTGGTATATTAAAAGATACTGGATATATTGAAGTAGATGAAAGTGGACATATAGAGCTAACCAAACAAGGTTTAGATAAGGCTAGTGAAATATATGAAAGACATAAATTATTAACTAGATTTATAATAGAAATTACTAATGTTTCCAAAGAAGTAGCAGAGGAAGATGCATGTAAAATGGAACATATTTTAAGTGAAGAAGTTTTTCATGGCATCAAAGAATTTATGAAAGATAAATAGTGGTGAGATTATGGAGCATATCTATTTTTATAATACGATGATTGGCTTATTAGGAATTTGTGATGATGAACTTGGTATTACAGATATTTACCTAGCTAAGGATACAAAAAGTTATAATAACAAGGAATTAAAAGAGACAGACTTAATAAGAGAAGCAGCAAAGCAGATTAACGAATACTTAGTAGGAAATAGAAAAGAGTTTAACTTACCCCTACATCTTAAAGGTACAGAGTTTCAAAGAAAGGTATGGCAGGAACTTGGCAAGATAGAGTATGGTGCTACCTTATGCTATAAAGATGTTGCATTAAATGTTGGAAATGAAAAAGCATCTAGAGCAGTAGGTATGGCTAATAATAAGAATCCTATTTAAATTGTAATACCATGTCATAGAGTGATAGGTAAAAATGGCTCCTTAGTAGGGTATGGTGGAGGATTAGAACTTAAAAGTTTCTTGCTAAACTTAGAGAAGGGTATTACTTCATCACCTAAGTGATTGTAAGTAAGATACTTAAGGAGTACAAGAGTACTTATATATGAATAATTTGATAGGAACAGTTAGGAGAAAACAATGAAATTAGGATGTATGAGGCGAAGCTTATTCTTAATCATGGCTATGGTAATTTTAAGTGGCTGTAGTACAAAAAGCGCAAATTATTACTATAAAGAAGGACTTGAAGCCTTTCATGATAGTGACTATTTAAAAGCAGAAGAGAATTTTATTAAGGCAATTGAGAAAAATGAATATCGTGCAGAATATTATATTGATTATGGGATGACTCTAATAATGCTAGAAGACTATAATCAAGCACTTACTATGTTTGATAATGCGATTCTTGAAAAAGATAATCAAATAGTACGAAAAAATAATAAGTTAGCCATGCGAGGAAAAGGAATTCTTTATTATCAGTCATTTGATTATATCAGTGCTCTAGAACAATTTGAAAAGGCACTTAGCATAAATGAATTAACTGATCTAAATCTGGATATTTTATATTACAAGGCAAGTTCGGAAGAAAAGCTTGGTCTATATGAAAAAGCATTAGAAAGCTATTCTAAAATTCTAAATGAAAAGGATAAGGATGCTAATACTTATAGTAAAAGAGGTAATATCTACGGCAAATTAAAAAGATATGAAGAAGCTCTGGCGGATTTTGATAAAGCTCTTATGATAGAGAGTGAAAATTATGATTATTATTTTGGTAAGTATTTTTTACTAATTGAAAGCCAAGATACAGAGGGCGCGAGTAAAGTATTAGAAGCTGCAGAAAATCTAAAGATGGAAACCGCTGAAGATGAATATAATCTTGGAAAAATCTACTATTATCAAGAAAAATATGATATGGCTGAAATACAACTAAGCGAAGCTTTTCGTAATGGATTTAGTAGTGCTTACTATTATTTGGGTAGTATAAGTGAGAAACAAGGTGATTATGAAGCAGCAGTATATAATTATCGAATGTATCTAGAAGATAATAATAATCAAAAGAGTGCGTCTATCTACAATCAAATGGGCTTATCTTATATGAAATTAGATAAATTTACAGAAGCTTTAGAGTCAATTCAAAATGGGATTAAGTTAAATGATATTACACTTGACCAGAATTTACGAAGAAATGAAATAATTTGCTTAGAGCATTTGGCAAGATACGATGAAGCATATAAACTAATAAGAGATTATATTTCAGATTATCCTAATGATGAAGAAGCAAAACAAGAAATAATATTTATAAAAACAAGAGTGGAATAGTTTTAGGAGGACAAATGGCTGAATTGTATGATATGGAAGAACAACAGGAGAGGCTAATCTTATTTGCAGTAGCAACAACAGATGGTGATGATACAAAAGAGTCATTAGATGAGTTAGAAGAATTAGTATCTACTGCAGGTGCTATTACAGTAGGTAAAGTAATTCAAAATAGAGAAAGTGTTCATCCTGGAACCTATGTTGGAAAGGGTAAGATGGAGGAAATTAAAGCCCTTTATCATGAGTTAAATGCTACAGGTGTTGTATGTGATGATGAATTATCACCAGCTCAACTAAAGAATTTAGAAGATGTATTACAAGTAAAAGTTATGGATCGTACGATGGTAATCTTAGATATCTTTGCATCGAGAGCAGCTACGAAGGAAGGTAAAATCCAAGTTGAATTAGCACAGCTAAAATACCGTGCAACCAGATTAGTTGGTCTTAGAAGTTCTCTATCAAGACTAGGTGGTGGTATAGGAACAAAAGGACCTGGTGAAAAGAAACTTGAAGTAGATCGAAGATTAATAAGAGATCGTATCTCCCAATTAAATCGTGAGCTTAAGGAAGTAAAGCAATCTCGTGAGACGACGAGAGAACTAAGAAGCAAAGGACATATACCAATTGTATCAATTGTTGGATATACCAACGCAGGAAAATCAACCTTACTTAATACCCTAACCAATGCAGGAGTATTAGAAGAAGATAAATTATTTGCTACCCTTGATCCTACTACACGTAACTTAGAATTACCAAGTGGGCAACAGGTACTGTTAACAGATACGGTTGGTTTTATACGTAAATTACCCCACCATTTGATTGAAGCATTTAAAAGTACCTTAGAAGAGGCTAAATATGCAGATATCATTCTTCATATTGTAGACTCATCTAACCCAAATGCCTATAAGCAAATGCATGTTGTATATGAAACCTTAAGTAATCTAGGCGTAAAAGATAAGACTATTATTACAGCCTTTAATAAAATAGACAAACTAGAAACCGATCAAATTTTAAAAGATTTTAAAGCAGATAAGACTGTAAAAATCTCTGCAAAAACGAAACTAGGATTAGACTCCCTTCTTGATACCTTAGAAGATATACTTAGAGAGAGAAAAATCCTAATCGAAAAAGTCTTTCCATATAATGAGGCAGGAAAAATTCAAGTGATACGTAAATATGGCCAATTACTTGAAGAAGAATATCAAGAAGATGGAATTTATGTGAAGGCTTATTTACCTAGGGATGTATTTCATAGTTTATAAGGGTAGGTGAGAGTATTCATTCTTTTAGTAATAAGATGAATCGTCCATAAATGATTATAATAAAATAGAACTTATATAAGGATTGTAACCGTAAAGGTGCGGTCCTTATTATTTATACATATAGGCAATTGCGACTCTTAAAAAATATATATTTGAGATGCAATTTATACAATTCTGAAGCGAAATTAAAGCGAGTTCTCGCTTAAGCGGAAGGAGCGTCGAAGCAACGTTTATACACGTAGGGAATTCGTATAATTGTAGCTCAAATTAATAATACTAAATGTTTCGCGATTACCTAATTTATACATATCCAAGGAGGTGATAGCCATATGACTCTACAACAACTAAGATATGTCATTATGGTTGCAGAGAAAGGAACCATTAGTGAAGCAGCGAAAGCGTTATTTATATCTCAGCCAAGTCTAACCAATGCCATTAAAGAGCTAGAGCAAGAGATGGATATTGTTATATTTAATCGTACAAACAAGGGTATTGTAATATCCAATGATGGAGATGAATTTCTTCAATATGCAAGACAAGTTGTGGAGCAAGCGAGTCTTTTAGAAGAGAAATATTTAAATGTAAAAAATCAAAAACCGAAATTCTCAGTATCAACTCAACATTATTCCTTTGCAGTAAATGCATTTGTAGATGTAATCCGAGAATTTGGGGGTGACAAGTATGATTTTACCCTGAGAGAAACAATGACTCACGAGATTATAGAAGATGTGAGTCGCTTAAAAAGTGAAATAGGTGTCTTATATACTTCCTCTAAGAATGAAGAAGTGATTATGAAACTAATTAAGCAACATAGCTTAGAGTTTACAGAACTTTTTATTGCCAAGCCCCATGTATTTATCAGTAGTAAACATCCCTTAGCGGATAGAAATGAAATCACCTTAGAGGAGCTAGAAGATTATCCCTATCTGTCTTTTGAGCAAGGAGAGTATAATTCCTTTTATTTTTCAGAAGAGATACTAAGTACCCTTGATCGAAATAAAAATATTAAGGTAAGAGATAGAGCCACCTTATTTAACTTAGCGATAGGTCTTAACGGATATACAGTAAGTTCGGGAGTTATTAGTAGGGAACTGAATGGTGAGCATATTATCGCAAGACCACTTATGGTAAATGAATATATGAGAGTAGGAACAATAACGCAAAAGAATATATGGCTAAGTCGATATGGCAAGGCTTATATGGAGGCTTTGAAAAAATATACGACTTCTTACGTTTTATAATAGAGTTCCATTATTTGTTATATTAAAATTATTAATTGGAATATTTTAGCTTATGACAAGATGTGATAAGATGTGAATATGAAATAAAGTTAAAGATTAAAATAAGTATGAACTGTAAAATTATATAAGTTAGATAGAAATATAATAAATTAAGACAAAATATGTGATAGGTATAGCTTTAAACTATATCTAACACATATTTTTTTGTATTTTTCAAAACACAATAATTAATCTATACTATACCCATAGGAAAGATAAAAAAGTTAAAAATACTTTAAAAATCACAGAATTATAGTAAAAGAAATATAAACGATAGTTTTTGATTATAGTATATTTACAGTAAAAACAGTTACAGTGGAAAGTACCTTGTAAAGATACATATCACTTATCGTAGGAATTTTATAAAAGAAAATATAAAAATTTTTATTAGGAAAAGGAGAAAGAGAGTATGAGTAAAAATGCACCTTTTAAGTTTGATGTAGTAGGAAGTTTTTTAAGACCGAATTACCTAAAAGCAGCACGACAAGAGTATAGCAATGGAACTATTACACTAGAAGAATTAAAAAAAGTTGAAGATAAAGCAATTACAGAATTAATTGATAAGCAAAAAGAAATTGGGCTTCCTGTTATTACCGATGGTGAGTTTAGAAGAAGTTCCTGGCACCTTGATTTTATGTGGGCTTTTGAAGGGATAGGTCATCAGAAGACTACAGAAGGAATTCCTTTTCATGGTGAAGCAGCACTAATTGATGATACCTATTTAGTAGGGAAGCTCTCAGCAAAAAATCATCCTTTTGTGGAACATTTTAAATTTGTAAAGCAATTTGAAGATGAAAATACAGTAGCACGTCAAACAATACCTGCACC
>JAFAEB010000012.1 GCA_023424235.1 Bacillota bacterium | reverse complement strand
ACAAAAGATCAATTTGAAGCTGGTATTGACTTAATCTCACTTTTAGTAGATGGTAAAATGGCTACATCTCGTTCCGATGCTAGAAGAACCATAACTCAAGGTGGCGTTACGGTAAATGATGTAAAAGTAACGGAATTTGACCGTGTATTTACTCCGAATGATTTTGACGACGATGGTGCATTGCTCGTTAAAAAAGGAAAGAAAATATATCACTGCTTTAAAGTAATCGAATAAATGGAATAGGGATTTTTGATATTATAATGATGAATGGGGAGTGAATACTATGCCTTGGTGTCCAAAATGTAAAATGGAGTATGTATCAGGAATTACTACATGTGCAGACTGTAATGTACCTTTAGAAGAAGAAATAAATGACGAAGAGACTTTAGTATCTTTTCTTGAAACTAAGAAAGAACTTCTAGCTAGTAAACTTGTAAAATTCCTTCAATTTTCTAAAATACAAGAAGCAGAATACAAGTATGACATGGAAAAAGAACTTTACATCGTTTATGTGTGGGAAGATTCTATGAAACAAGTAAAGAAACTGTACCAAGCATTTTATGAAGTAGAATCTGAATTAGTACTATCAAGTTTACAGTCAAAAGGCCAAGAGGATACTTCTTATACCCATGATACTCTTTATGAGGAAGATGATGAGGAAGATAGTAAAGACGATTCTTTAGCTGATGATGATTCTATGTTTGATCAAGATGAAATTAGAGAACTTTATGAAAGCAAGAATAAGCGTCCTGAAAAATCAACCGCATATGTTAAAAAGGAAGAACAATATCATGATTTAAAATCATCAGCACTTACCTTTATCATTGTTTCATTTTTAGGAATTGCTATCCTTATATTAAATATTGTAGGAGTTTTATCTATTTTTAATGGATTCTTACCATATACCGTTATGAGCGCTACCTTTGTTATCTTTTTCCTAGTTGGTATCTCTTCTTATCAAAAAGCTAAGGTTGTATATAAGCAAATTGATGAAGAGAATAATACTACTGACATGATTAATCGTTATTTATTAGAGCATGTTACAAGAAAGGATTTAGATGCTAAAACCAACCCAAATGATTCTGATGAAATTAGATTTTATCAAATACTTGAGCTTTTAAAAGTAATGGTCATTGAAAAATTTGGTGAATTAGATGATTCCTATTTAGAACGTATCCTAGAGGAGTTTTATAATACTCACTTGGAGCTAAACTAATTATTACTTTGAAACAAACGAGTAATTGCTTTGAAATAAACGAGTTATCTCTTTTAAACGAAACAGATGCTCTTTTTAAATGAAAGGAATTATCATCTCAATTAATCATTATTTCTAAGTATATTAAAGATATATAATAAACTGCCAACTATCAGTTAAATGCTGTTAGTTGGCAGTTTATTTTTTTCTTATTTAAATATATCTTCTAACTCTTCCTTCGTTAAAGCATTTAAAAATACTTCTTTTGATTGTATTACAGAATTGGATAAATCCTTCTTTTTAAGCTGAAGTTTATATATCTTCTCTTCAATAGTACCTTTTGTAATTAACTTAATTACATGTACTGATTTTTCTTGACCAATACGATATGCTCTATCTGTAGCTTGCTCTTCTACTGCTGGATTCCACCATGGATCATAGTGAATAACCGTATCAGCACCTACTAAGTTAAGTCCAGTACCACCTGCTTTTAGAGAGATTAAGAATATTTTTCCCTCTCCTTGGTTAAATCGTTTTACATATTCATTACGATCCTTAACTTTTGTTGCACCTTCCAAATAAAAGCTATCTATATTTGCCTTTTTAAGCTCTTTCTCAATAATTGCTAACATGGATGTAAATTGTGAGAATAATAGGATTCTATGCCCATTGGCTATAGCATCTGTAATGATCTCCATCAACAATTCAAGCTTACCACTACCACCAGTGTAATTATCAATAAAAGTAGCAGGATGGCAACATATTTGACGAAGTCTAGTAAGCGCTGCAAGTATCTTCATCTTACTCTTTTCAATACCCTTTTCTTCAATTTCACTATTAAGCTCACTACGAACATTATCAAGGAAGGATAAATACACCTTTCTTTGTTCTTCTTCCATATCTGTAAGCATTTTTGTCTCAACTTTATCAGGTAATTCATGAAGAACATCTTTTTTCATACGTCGTAATACAAATGGTATGATTTTTCGGTTTAAATCTGAAAGAACCCCTTCTTCTTCTCGCATTATTGGTTTCTCATATTGATTTACAAACTTAGCATGGGTTAATAAATAATTTGGCATGATAAAATCAAATATGGACCATAATTCTGATAATGAGTTCTCGATCGGAGTACCTGTTAAAGCAAATCGATGATTAGAAACTAATTGTTTTACCGATTTTGAATTTTGTGAATCTGCATTTTTAATATATTGTGCTTCATCAATAAATACTGTATGAAAGTTTATCGTTTCATAAAATTTTATGTCCCTACGTATCAAGGGATAGGAGGTAATAAGCACATCAGGATAATTGCTTCTCTCAATAATATCCTGACGTTCCTTAGGGTTCCCAGTTACAATTTCTGTGGTCATATGAGGTGCAAAATTCTCTATCTCATCTTGCCAGTTATATATAAGGGAAGAGGGACAAACAATAAGAAAACGTGACTTTGAGTCCTCTTCTTTTATAGATGCCATATACACAATGGTTTGAAGTGTTTTACCAAGCCCCATATCATCTGCCAAAATCCCACCTAAATTATGCTGTGATAAGGTTCTAAGCCACTTATAACCACTTACTTGATATGGACGTAATACTGCTTTGATGTTCTCAGGTACTTCATAATCCGTTACACTAGGATTTAAAATATTATCTACAAGCTCAGTAAAATCATCATCTTTATAAACTTCTAGTTCTTTATCTCCAAACACTGTATTTAAGTATACCGCAGTATTTTTTGGTAATTGAATTGTTTCTTCTTCAAAATCTTTACTAGAGAGATTTAAGTGCTTAATAATATCCCAAACATCATTTAACTTGTCTTCTTCTAGATTAATAAAACTTCCGTCTTTTAGCCTATAATACTTTTTCTTCATTCGGTAAGAACGAAACATTTCTCTTAATTCATCCTTGGGAACTTCATCGAAGTTAAGATTCATTTCTAATAGGTTCATGTCGTTACTAACACGAAGACCAGCTTTAAAGCTACCCGGCGATTTAATATTCATCTTTTTAAAATCATTGGAATAGAATAATTCACATTCTTTTGATAAATCATGTACATAATTGGTTATAAATTCGAAGATTTGATCTTCATTACGAAGGATAAATGCATTTCCTTTTGGTTGAAAACCCAACTGTACCAAATATTCCGTAAAATACTCTTCTCTTTTAGGTTGTCTTACAATAATTAAATGTTCTAAATTAGGATTTTCAAAAGCATTAAATTCATGCTCTCCATATCTGTAATGCAATTCTGCACGTACGTAATTTTTAACCTTATCTAAGTAAATAACTGCTTGTAATTCTTCAATAACAAAGCGTGATTTTAATTCCTCTGGAACATGAAGTTCAAAGGTCTCACTAATCTTTGGTAGCACCATCTCTAGAAATTTATTCTTTCGATTCCCTTTAAATAGTAATGGCTCTTTTTTATTGCTTAAACTATTATGAAAAGGCAAAAAGTTACTTAAGAATCGAATATTTGGTCTATAAATGACTCCATCATAAAATAATAATTCACCTGATTCTGATAGTGGTACTACGCTTGTCCTAGATGTATTATCCATAATAAGACTGTCATCTTTTAAGGATAGATTATAGGATAACTTTGGATTGTCTACCACATAAGTTACGTTCTCATATTCCTTGTTATATAACTCTAAGGTAAAGCTTTGACCATCCATAATATCTAACAATCGAAGAAGCATATTTTTGCTTAATATTATCTGGGCTTTTGAAAAAAGCTTAGAATAAAATTGCTTATCAATTGCCTCTTGAATTTCATAAACTTGAAGAAAATAATCTAAAATTTTCTTTGATGCTTTATCAAATTTACTTTCTCCATGTATAAACTTAAATTCTTTTCCAAGAATAATATTCTCTTTTTTATAAAAGTCTTGAATGAACTTTTTTATGGATTGAATTTTATAAGAACGATGATTACCTACTCGTAACGTAACAAATGCATTACTAATATCCGTTCTAAGCATAGAAGGAATGGATATAATAACATCAATATGAAAGGTCTCTCCTTGGGTTACGATGTCTTCTTGATTACTAAAATATTCTATTATATGGTTTGCTGTTTTTTCTTCTTGACTTACAGGTTCTTCCATGGTTGTTCGCTCAATATAATTAAGTACAAAAAATAGGGAAGACACTACATGTCTACAAGCTCCATTTTCTTTTAAATGTTCTGAGCAATTACAATTATGTTCAAAGGTACCATCTTCTAATTCTTGAATGGTAACCGTATAATCAAAATTATCTCTTACTGTAATGCGATATTGCTTCTTTATATTAGACCATGAAGCATTCACTACATGATTTTCTTTATAATCTTTTAAGCCTCTTGCATAAATAACATCATTTGCTGCTAAATTTCTTATACCAGTTCTTGATAGCCGTATCATTGTTTACTCCTTTAACCTATAACTTCACATCCAATTATTATAACACATCTACAGCAATAATGTTAATAGTATTTGCAATATTACTAAAAGTAATTAAGATATTAGTTTTTAAGATAAGTAAACAATAGAAATAACTTTATTTTACATATTCATTCTATTTTATATAAGATTGATAATATTTAAACAATTAAGCTATACTTCGTTTAATTCCGCTAGCTTTCTTTGATGTAACATGGAATATAAGCCTGTGCTTACACTAATCAAAATTCCGATAAAGGGGATTAAAATATCCATATAATCTTTACCAACAGTAACAATATAAAATCCCCATACTAGAAATGGAATTGATATAAAGGCACATAGCGTACCTTTTAGAAATAAGCCGTATCTACTTTTACGAAATAATGCATTCATAGTTAATCTCCTTTCAAAATCCTTGATTTATATGATAAATAGATATGATTAACACCATATAGTCTTTGCAGGTAAGTATTAAAACACATAGCAATTTTTGTATTCTATATATTAGACGATGCATTTAGAATAAAAGTTTCAAAATTATTAATTAATTACAGAGAAATTACAATTAAATAAAAATTTTATAACTTCTTGGTCGTAAAAGTAGATTCTGATTTCTTTTTATTGTTAATAAAGAAGTTTACTAGTGTATTTATCTTTAACAAAATTCATTGTATTATATAAAACTAATACATCTGTTATTTCATTTTCTTCTATAAATCCTTCAATACTTCCATTAAAATAACGCAAGTCAACCATATATGTCTTTTCATAATGATTTACCTGAAAAGGGACCATGGAATGAGCAAAGGAATCTTTGATTACTAGAAGTCTTCTATCATTTTGAAGGTTGGTATCAACTTCTACTAAAGCATGATTACCTCCGAAAAAGACAGAATACTTATCCTTTCCAAAAAGCTTACTATAATCATATAAACTGTCTTTTCTATCCGTTAAGTTATATAATAACTCATAATTCATGTCCTTTTTATATTCATATAAATGGATTTCATCAGCTTTGATATTAATATTTAATTTAGAGTGCAAAGTACCATAAAAGGATTTACTTATAACATTTACATTAAAATCCTTAAGTGATAAAGGAGTTATGCCTACTTTTCTTGCCCAGGTTTCATACGCGTAATACGCACCAAGAGATGTCCAGTGATGATCCGTTCTGTAGTAGATATACTCCTCCTTATGTTTTTCTAAAACGTCTCTTATATCGATAAGGTTATTCGCTTCGATAGAATGAAGTAAAGAGTCTATATATGCATTTTGATCATAATCACTAGCATAAATAGGTAACTTATCTTTTAATATATTAGAAGCTGTCGGTACCAACATTGCATATACTCTATCTTTTCCTAACAACTCTCCATATTTTGATAAAAATTCGATTAAACGTTCTTTATTCTTTTGGGCGCTTATAAAAGAGACATCCTCCTTATTATGCTTTTCAATTAGATACTCATCTTTTGCTATATATACAGAATTTATATCTTGTTTTAACAAGAAACGTTCCATATTTGTCTTAAGCAAAATCCAGGAATCTCGAAATACAAACTGGTCATTTATATACTCCTCTACTTCCTTCATAAACTCTCCATTTATTAATTTATCAATTGCAAAAGGGGGGAATTTTGCTAGATATCTATTTTCATGTTCTGAAAAGCCTTTTTGGGGTGTAACAACATTCCATATAATAAGACCTGACCATATAATAATAAAGACATAAAAAAACAATTGCCTTTTAGCTTTCATATAAACCTTCCTTCCATTCGATAACATAAACTTTTAAAATCGAAAATATAAAAATGGATTATAAGTGCTATCCACTAAATATGCGACACAGCTAATAAAGATGACTACATAACTAATCGTAGATATTAGCTCCATATAGGATTTTTTTGTAAATGTTAACTTATTTACTAAGTTTTTAAAATGTGGTGTTGAAAAATAAGAAGCAATAATAAAAATCATAATGTAATTTAACAAGGAATAAAGGGATTCCCTATTATAAAATGGTAATTTGTTAAATCCAAACATACTTCTTAAATACTTTTTAAGATTTCCTAAATCTTCAAAATAAAAGATTACCCAGCTTATCATTACAAGTAATATGGTGTATACATGCTGAAAAAAGTCTGGAACTTTATTAAAAATCTTTAATATAAAATACTTTTCTATAACTAATAAAATTGCAAAATAAAGTCCCCAAAAAATAAAATTCCATGATGCTCCATGCCAAAATCCTGTTAAGGCCCATACGATAACTAAGTTCCTAAGGTGCTTAAGCTTTGAACATCGATTACCTCCTAATGGAATATAAACATAGTCTCGAAACCATGAACCAAGGGTAATGTGCCATCTACGCCAAAATTCAGTGATACTTTTAGAGATATAGGGATAATTAAAATTTTCATCAAAGGTTAATCCAAAAATTTTTGCTAAACCAATTGCCATATCGGAGTATCCTGAAAAATCATAATATATTTGAAAGCTATATCCAATTATTCCAAGCCAATATAACAAAACAGAAGGTTCTTGGCCAGTGCCATCTAATACGTGACTAGATACTTGACTCCAAAGTAATCCAACATTATTAGCGATTAAAACTTTTTTACCAAGACCAAGAATAAATCGCTTCATACCCTTAGTAAAACTATCCATGGTAATAAGATGATCATCTAAATCATTTTCTACAGTTACGTAACGTACAATTGGACCTGCTATAATTTGCGGGAATAAAGTAGTGTAAGCAAGATAATTATAGTATTTCTTCTCACAACTTGTAGTTCCCCTGTAGACATCAATTGCATAGCTAATGGATTGAAAAGAATTAAAGGATACTCCGATTGGAAGAATTATTTTAACAAAAGGGGAAGTATAGCCAAACAAACCGTAAGCATTTTGTAGAAAGAAATTCGTATATTTAAAATATATTAAAACTCCTAAATTACTTAATACAGATATCAGCATGTATATCCTACGTCTTCTCTCATTCTCTCGATGTTTCTCCATTAATTTTGCACAAATAAAATCCTCAATAGATAATAACAACATAATTGGAATAAACCGAATTTCGCCCCATGCATAAAACACAAAACTAGCTATTATCATGACTAAATTCTTATATTTATATGGAGCAATATAATATACGATAATTAAAGCTGGTAAAAAATAAAATAAAAATGTAATACTGCTAAATACCATCTCTCTCTCCTTCATTTATCAATTGAAAAATTATCATCAATTTGTTCTATACTACTTATTCGATAAAAGATAGATAAAGTTACACTATAAGATCTATTTTAATGCAAGTTTCTATCAATTTTTTTGTATAAGTATACGAAAATAAAATATTTTGTTATTTTACTTGAAATAAATGAAAAAGAGGATTACAATCCTTAATGTTTGTACAAGATTAATTATCAACTTGGAGGATATATGAAAGAGTTTATACCAAAGATTTTTTTAGTTATGAAAAATTATGAAAAAAAACAAGCAAAAAAGGATGTTACTTCTGGAATCATGGTAGCAATTATTGCATTCCCTTTATCCATAGCATTTGCAATGGGAAGTGGCCTTTCACCGATTACAGGGATCTATACTGCCATTATATCTAGTCTTATCATCGCTTTATTTGGAGGGAGCAGTGTTCAAATCGCTGGCCCAACAGGTGCCTTTATGGTTATAATACAATCCATTATTACTAGCTATGGCTTACAAGGCCTCATGATATCAACTATTTTTTCTGGTATCATTCTCATACTAATGGGAATTTTTAAACTAGGCAAATTAATTAAGTTTATTCCTACACCTATCGTTACTGGTTTTACTGGTGGTATTGCTATCACAATTTTTACACTAGAATTCAAAGACTTTCTTGGCTTCACTATACCTAATATGCCAAAGAACTTTTTTCAAAAATGGGTTACATACTTTCATTATCTCGACAAAATTAATTATGTTGCTTTATTCATAGGTTTATTAAGTTTAATTATTATGATTTACTGGCCTAAAATAAACAAGACCATTCCAAACTCTCTTATAGCAATCTTAGTTAGTACCTTATTAACTATTTTACTAAAATTAGATATCAGCACACTTGGTACAATGGATACCGCTATTACAATACCTGAGTTTGCTCCTCAAAGCTTTTCTACTTATATGGAATTAATTGAGCCTGCAATATCCATAGCTTTATTAGTTGCCATGCAAGCATTATTTTCTGCTGTAGTTACAGATGATTTAATTAACTGTAAGCATAGTCCGAATATGGAACTAATTGCAAACGGCATTTCAAATCTCTTCCTTGGTTTTTTATCACTAATGCCGTCAACAGGAGGTGTTGCTAGGTCGATTGCAAATGTTAAAAATGGTGGTAGAACCCCAATTGCTGCGATTACCCACAGTATATCCTTGTTTATTTTTATATATTTTCTAATGCCAATATTAAAGTTCATTCCAATGAGTACATTAGCAGCTATATTAATTGTAACAGCCTTTAATATGTTTAATATAAAAGAATTCATGTCCTACCGTAAAGCACCAATAAGTGATTCTCTTATTTTAATTACATCCTGTATATTAACCTTCTCCTTTCATCTAATATTAGCAATTGAAGTTGGTATGTTAATTACTCTAATTTTCTTTGTAAAAAGAATGTCAGAGGAATCTAGTGTAAAGCTTTGGTATGACAAAAACTCAGTGGTAGCTTATAATGATGACAAGGAGCTTAAAGATGTACCGAAAAATACATTGGTTTATGAAATGAATGGTCCTTTATTTTTTGCTACTGCTAGCCACATTAATCATATATTACATTCTACAAATCCTAACACAAAACACGTAATCTTGCGAATGAAGGGTGTTACTGCTATGGATGTAACTGCTCTTAAAACCTTAAAGGGCGTACATGGAAAACTACGAAAGCAAGGTATTAATTTAATTGTTTCTCATGTTATGAAGCAACCTTATGAGGCAATGGAAAAAGTAGGCCTAATCGAAGAAATTGGGGAAGATAATATATGTGAGAATATTGATCTAGCATTAAAAAGAGCTGCTGGACTTTAATAAATCAGGCTCTTTGTCAACTGTTGGGGTGAGATTTTTATAATCTCGCACCAACACTAGGCTTAGAGCTAGTTTTATGTATGATTCTAAAATATATAATTTTGGGCATTAGAAATAAACCTCCGCCGTCTCCGCTATTTATTTAGTTAAATGAGTGCAAGATTCTAGTACGAAATCTTCTGAAATTAGTTACACCATAAGATACACGCTTTAATACTTTTATTTTATTATTACAACCCTCTGTAGGTCCATTGGTTAGGTTATATTTGAAAGCATTTAGGATTTCTTTCGACCAATGACGATAGGTTGCGGCACATTTTTCAAACTCGGATAATCCAGAAGACTCTGCATTACGTATCCATTCAAAGAATTCTGTCCGTTGAATGGAGTACTTATTTTGCTGACATATCTCATAGAACCATTCCTTTAAATAATGAGCTTTTCTTAGGTCATCATCATAATGAAGCATAAGATCACAAGCTTGTTTATTCTCATCTTTAAGGTTTTTATATCTAGTTAAAATTAACTTACGACTACGTTTATAATACTTGCGAAGTGAGGCAGGCATTGTTTTCTGAAGTCGCTTTCTCACATTTTCAATAGCCCAGGTTACTTGACGAATGAAATGATATTTATCGATGATGATATCTGCATTCGGAAAGTAAATGCGTGCTAGGTCTACATATGGCTCCCACATATCACATACAAAAAATTTAATACGATATCGTTCACTCTTACTTATATTCTTAAAATATTCGGTAAGACAGGATTGGGAACGATTCGGAAGGATATCAAGTACTGTATTTTTGATTGGATTAACCAAGATACATTGATATTTACCAGCGTCAGTATTTCCACGAAACTCATCGATAGAAATAGCTTCTTTTAACGTAGGGCAGTCATAATGAATGGTGTCTAGAATCCTTAAAACTGTATTTGATGATACATTACAGCGTTCGGAAACAGACTGGATAGATACGGTATTTCGTAATTCATTTACAATGTATTTTGTTAAACGAGTAGTTCTTTGTTGATATCTAGCTAAGAAATCATAACGTTCTAAAAATCTTTTACCACAAGAGCATACATAACGACGTTTTCGTAAGATTAAGTAACAATGCTTCAGTTGAAGAGGTAAATCTTTAATTGTCTGTTCTCTATAATCATGAATTCGCTTGGTTTCCTTACCACAACAAGGACAAATATGTAGTTTAGGCTTCGTTTCTAGATATATTTTAGTATAATTATCTGAATTTGAAATATTTTTTACGATTACATCTTTTAAATCTAGTAATTTATTGATAGAATAAGAATGTATTTGATACACCTCCTAAAGTGAGTTTGCGAGACGGCTTTGGGAGGTTTTTTCTATTATAACATGAAAAACGTTGGGATGAGAATTATTCACCCCAACATTTATTATAGAACCAATTAAAATAATATTAAAGCCAATTATAAAACCCTTACTTTTTAAAGTTTGGGTTTTATTCTTATTAGCACCTTTAACTAAAAGGGGCACCATACATTTTAGTACGATAGCCCCTCTTTAATGTTATTTTATAATAATGCTATTAATACAATTATGATTTGATTCTATAAATAAATCAGATTAATTTCCTCCAGGTCCGTCTCTGCGTTCTGTATCATCTGAAAAACCTGATTTTTGAGTTTTAACATTATTACTTGTAGTATTCTTTGTAGAATTGCTTGTTGAATTATTTGAACAATTTTTAGATGAATTATTGTATTGGTTACTTGATTTATTTTGTGTGGAATTCTTACCACCGCAATTTTTTGAATTAGCCATAACATACTCCTTTCATACGATTGTTTAAAACGCTCATAATATGAATCAAATCAGGTTCAATTCGTATTATATAGTTAGTATGGCTTATCGCTTTAAAAATATACGTTTTCATCTTATATATGAGGCTTTAGATTATTTATTGCTATTGATTTATTTTGAAACATAATTGTTAGTAGATGCAACATATAATCATACCAATTTATATTATTTGATTCTAATAAAGTTACAGTCTCTTCACTTAAATCGATAGGATAAAACATAATCTTGTCTCCATAATTAATATAAAAGCTAAAGTCTTCCTTAAAGATAGTATCATCAGTCTTATTTTGAAAGAATGGGATAAAAAATCCAAATTTTTTGTTATAACATGTATTTGCTTTCGCTTTTTTACGATATTCTTTATCAACATATTCAGCAACACTTTTATGAATCGCAATGTCTTCAGCTGGTAAATAATAATAGTCTTTATAATCCTTGTAAAAATATTTTAGTTCACCATGGATGAAGGGTAGGTAGAGATTCAATCTATTATTACTTATTGATACATTTATAGATAAATTGTAATATGGATGATTTATTGTCATATTTTTTTGGTTCCAATAGATATGAAGTGGTAATATATAATTTATTGGTTTATCCATATAATATGGTAATTTGCTTTGAAGCTTTAAATAATTATCCTTCATAAGGCTAATTTGAATCTCTTTATCGATTGGACGGTTTTCAATGAAATCTACATACTTTAATAGAGAGGCTACAAGTAATAAGCCTTCAATATCTTCTGCATTGTGAAGGAATAGTATATTAGATAATTCTTCTGCCGTTGGAGAGCTTGTATTACTTGAAGCTATTGTATTTACAGAGTTACTACTATTTTTAAGTTTTAGTTTTTCATATTGTAATCGCCCAATAAAATTAGTATATACCGTAATTAAATCGCCTCCAGAATAAGTATCCTTTCTTTTAAATTCAACGTAATTTTGGATATCTCCTAATTTCAAGCTATTTAGTGCTAATAACTTTTTATGTGGTAAAAGTTTTTTATAAATATCATAACTTTCAATCTTTAAAAAGGGATTGATTAAACCATAATGTTTTAGTTTACTTAATAAATATGGTATATCAAACCCGGTCCCATTATAGTGTATTATCTTTTTATAGCCTTGTAACATGGATAAAAATGCCTCTATTATGAGCTTCTCGCTATCAATTCCATCAGAAAGCCATTGTATTAATTGCCATGAATTGTCTTTGTAATACATACATCCTATTAAATATAGAAATGAGGTGTTTGGGGAAAATCCTGTTGTTTCTATATCAAAAAATAGTATTTCTTCTAAGCTATATGGTTCTTCGATTGAGTAAGATAGTGTTTCTTTTATTCTTTGATGTTTCGTTATCATAATTTCCTCACTTGTTTTGAAATGATTAATTTTAAATTTAAACTAAGTAGTAGACAAAGTAGTCATTAAATGTAGTCATTCAATATATAGATTTTATTCTTACTGTTAATCTTTATTTTACCATATTCCTTTTTCATTACAAGTAAAGAATAAAATGGTAAAACATAGTGTACTTATGTGAAACTTATGATAAAATAACTAATAGCGTATAATATAATTAAATCCATTATAATTAGAGCATTGATTTATTAAATTAGAATTTTTGGTTTGAAATTAGTGATTATAGAGAAAGCTATTATTAACTTTAAAAACTAATCTTATATAGTAATATACATGAAAGATGAATATCATTAAAGAAGAATGGAGGTTAATCATGAGTAATATTTTTGACCAAGAATTAAAAGGCACTAGTAAAAAATTTATTAGTGGTACACTTAGGGTAATATTAGTAGGCGTATTGGTATTGGCTCAAATATGTTTTATGCTTCTACTTACATATTGGCTAAGTGAGTATACCTTATTCCTATATATATTTATTGAGATAGGAAGTATATTTATAACCATTGGTTTAGTAAATGATAGTAGAAGTGCCTCCTATAAGATAGGATGGATATGTACGGTACTTATTTTACCTGTAACTGGCCACATTATGTATGCATTATGGGGAAAATCAGACTCCAAACGAAAAATTGAAAAAAAGATATTAGCAAAATTACAACATGGACTAAAATATTTACATTATGATAAGGAATTACAAGAAGAATATAGCAAAAAATACCCAACGAAAAGTCGAATGTCAAAGTATATGGAAAGTCAAAACTTCCCCTTATTTAAAAATAATGAAATCACCTATTATCCTATGGGACAGGATGTATTTATAGCTATATTTGAGGATATAAAAAAGGCAGAAAAATTTATATTTATTAATTTCTTTATAGTTGCAGAAGGTGCACTATGGGATAAAATGCATAGCTTACTTCTAGAAAAAATTAAAGAAGGTGTATTAGTACGCTTTATGTATGATGATTTTGGAGCAACGATTCGCACCAATAAGAATTTTAGAAAAAACCTTGAAAGTGAAGGATTTGAGATAGGTGTCTTTAATCCAATCCATAAATACACAGATAAACTATATATGAATTACCGAAGTCATCAAAAAATAATAGTAATCGATGGCAACATTGGATACACCGGTGGTATGAATCTAGCAGACGAATATGTTAATATTATCAATCGCTTTGGGGTGTGGAAGGATAATGCAATAAGAGTTATGGGTGAGGGAGTATGGGGATTAACAGTAACCTTTCTACAAATGTGGGAAATCTGTATAAATAGTACTCCAATTGATTATGAACCATTTAGACCAACCATGAAATTTCCGAATAATGATGTGTATTGCCATGTAATATCCGACGGACCAGTGAATAATCCCAATAATCCAATCGAAAATATATATAAGCAGATGATATATTATGCTAAGAAATATTTATATATCACTACACCATATCTTGTTATTGAAGATGATATGAAGGAAGCACTAAAGATTGCTGCCCAAAGTGGTGTGGATGTAAGAATAATTACCCCTTATATACCAGATAAAAAGAATGTAAAACAACTTACCAATTACAATTATGGTAGTTTGTTAGAAGCTGGTGTAAGAATTTTTGAATATAAACCAGGTTTTATTCATGCTAAAACAATTATTACAGAGGATTGTGGTATTGTTGGAACGATAAATATGGATTATCGAAGCTTTTATTTACACTATGAATGTGGTTTATGGATGTGTAATCAAGAGGTAATAAAAGTTATAAAAGAAGATTTACTAAAAACAATAGACCAATGTATTGAAATCTCATATGCAGAATGGAAAAATAGACCTTGGTATGTAAAAGTACATCAAAGTGTTCTTAATTTATTTTCAACTCAAATGTAAATACGAACATTTGTTTTTAAACCCTTGCTTAATTCCTATTTAAAAGGTATAATAATGGTTATGGGTTTAATCAAAAAGGGAAATCTCCCGCAAGTTTTGCGGGAGTAAGACTGGAGGATTCTTATGTTTTCGTATTTAAAAGGTGAATTAGTTGATATAAACGAAGAAGGAATTGTAGTTGATGTAAATGGTATTGGATATGAGCTTAGAGTTCCTCTATCAACCATTCACGATTTGCCAAGGCTTGGTAGCGATGTAAAGCTATTTACCTATATGCATGTTAGAGAGGATTACATTGGTCTGTTTGGATTTTTATCAAAGGATGATTTAAACACCTTCAAATTATTAATAACCGTAAATGGAATAGGACCAAAAGGTGCACTTGGGATATTGTCAGCCATTAGTCCAGACGATTTAAGATTTGCGGTACTAACAGATGATGCTAAAACAATAGCCAAAGCTCCTGGAATCGGTAATAAGACAGCTAGTAAATTAATATTAGAACTAAAAGATAAGTTAAAATTAGAAGATGCATTTGAAACTAGACTAAACAATCAAGTAGAGGGTCAAATGAATATACATAGTGTAACAAGCACAATAGCAGAGAAGAGAAAAGAAGCAATTGAAGCATTAGTTGTTTTAGGATATAGTAGTACGGATGCTGCTAAGGTAGTTCGAAATATTAAGATTACAGATGATATGACATTAGAAGATATTGTAAAGATAAGCTTTAAGAATTTGGCATAGCCAAAAGGTGAATGGTGAAACAATGGGAAAAAGAATAATAACAACTGAAATTATAGAAGAAGATAAAAAGTATGAGGGGCATTTAAGGCCTCAACTTTTAGAAGATTATATTGGACAAGAAAAGGCAAAGCAGAATTTAAAAATATATATAGAGGCAGCAAAAGGTAGAAATGAATCTCTAGATCATGTATTATTCTATGGCCCTCCAGGCCTTGGAAAAACAACACTTGCAGGTATTATAGCCAATGAGATGTCGGTTAATATGAAGGTAACATCTGGACCTGCAATTGAAAAACCAGGTGAAATGGCAGCGATACTGAATAATCTAAAGGAAGGTGATGTTCTATTTGTAGATGAGATTCATAGATTAAACAGACAAGTAGAAGAATTATTGTACCCTGCAATGGAAGACTATGCCATTGATATTGTAATAGGGAAAGGTGCGCAGGCGAAATCCATTCGAATAGATTTACCTAAATTTACTTTAGTAGGTGCTACCACTAGAGCTGGTATGTTAACACCACCATTGCGGGATCGTTTTGGTGTAGTAAATCGCCTTGAGTTTTATACAACTAAAGAGTTAAAGGAAATTATCTGTCGTTCTGCTAAGGTTTTTGAAGTTGAAATTGATGAAGACGGGGCTCTAGAGTTAGCGAGACGTTCTAGAGGAACGCCAAGACTTGCGAATCGCCTTTTAAAACGGGTGCGTGATTTTGCTCAGGTTAAATATGATGGAAAAATAACGCTAGATGTCGCTAATTTTGCACTTGATTTATTAGAAGTTGATAAATTAGGTCTAGATAATACAGATAGAGAAATCTTATTTACTATGATTGAAAAATTTAGTGGTGGTCCAGTTGGTATTGAGTCGGTTGCAACTACCATTGGTGAAGACCCAGGAACGATAGAAGAAGTTTATGAGCCTTATTTGGTTCAAAATGGATTAATTTTACGAACACCAAGAGGAAGAATGGTGTCTGATTTAGCCTATAAACACTTTGGACTTAGATAATAAAGCTTGTATTAAAGAAAGTTATCGTTTATAATGTAGGTAATATTTGTATCGATACTTTATTAAACCTAAGGGGTGTTTACGTGAATAAGATGAATGATATTGAAGTAATCATAAATAATAAGAGATATACCCTGCGGGGGTATGAAAGTGAAGAATATCTACAAAAAGTTGCATCTTACATTAATAATAAACATACTGAGTTTAAGAAACAAGACTTTTATAAAATGCTAGATTCTGAAACGAAAAATGTTTTATTAGAAATTAATATTGCAGATGATTATTTCAAGATTAAGAATCAGGTAAAAGAAATTGAATTAGAAAACAACAATAAAAGTACTGAGATTTATGATCTAAAACATGAGATAATTGCAGCTCATACTCAAATTGAATCCATGAATATGGAGATAGAGCATCTTAAATATGAGCTTAATGAAGCTCAAAAGAAGATCATCCGTTTAGAAACGGAATTAATGGATAAGAATCGATAAACGTTAAGTCCGCCAAGATAGGAGTGATAACTTTCACATCTTGGCGTTTTTTTATCGAGTAAAGTAGGTCTAGCTTCTTATCTTTAGGAGTTAGACTTACTTTAAATCAGTTATAAGAAAAGCAGAAAAAGTGTGAAATTTGCGCGAATGCTCAAATCGGGTTTCATCGAAAGAATGGAGATTATATGAAAGAAATAGAAATTCTTGCACCAGCAGGTTCAATAGAAAGTTTAAAGGCAGCCATACATGCATCCTGTGATGCAGTTTATATTGGTGGTAGTATGTTTGGGGCAAGAGCATATGCTAATAATTTAGAAGAAGAGGATATGTTAAGAGCAATCGACTATGCTCATATTCATAATAAAAAAATATATTTAACAGTAAATACACTCTTAAAGCAACAGGAATTAGAGCAGTATTTATTTGATTACCTAAAGCCTTTTTATAGAGAAGGTGTTGATGCAGTTATAGTACAAGATGTAGGCGTGTTAAAATTTATAAAAGAACATTTTAAAGGATTAGCAATTCATGCAAGTACTCAGATGTCATTGACCATGGCAGAAGGTGGAGAAGTTCTAAAGCCAATGGGTGTAACTAGAATGGTTAATGCAAGAGAACTCGGTTTAGAAGAAATCAAGCGAATTAAGAAAAATACAGATTTAGAATTAGAATCCTTTGTACATGGTGCACTCTGCTTTTGTTATTCCGGTCAATGTTTTATGAGTAGCATGATTGGTGGCAGGAGTGGTAACAGAGGAAGATGCGCACAGCCTTGTAGAATGCCATATGAGTTAAAAGGGAATGGGGTAAGCCTACAAAAGAGTGAAGAAAAATATGTGCTAAGTCCAAAAGATATTGCCACCATCGATATGATACCTGATTTAGTGGATGCTGGAATTGATTCCTTTAAAATTGAAGGAAGAATGAAACGTCCAGAATATGCAGCTGGTGTTACCTATATGTACCGAAAATATACGGATCAATATTTGAGCTTAGGCAGAGAAGGCTATGAGGCTTATTTAGCGGATCATAAAGATGAATATAGAAATGATTTGCTAAATTTACAGGACTTATATAATAGAGGTGGTTTTACAGAAGGCTATTACACGAACCGCAATGGAAAAATTATGATGTCATTTAATAGACCAAATCATAGTGGTGTCCTTATCGGTAATGTGACTAAGGTAAATGGCAATACTGCAGCTTTAAACTTACAAGAAGATATCTATTCACAAGATATTTTAGAAGTTAGAAATGAGACTGGTAGTATTTATGAATTTACAGTAAAAGATGATACAAGTCAGGGTAAGACTTATCCATTTAATTTTAATAAGGGCTTAGGTGTTCGTGCTGGCAATTTAGTCTATCGAACAAAGAATAATACCTTACTCGATTCGATACATGAAAAATATATCAAGAATCAAAAGAAAACACAAATCCAAGGTGAGCTAATCGTTACGGTGGATAAGCCTTTAGAATTATCCATATGGACTAGAGCTGTAAGCGTTAAAGTTCATGGTGATATTGTACAAGCTGCTATGAATCAACCAATGACAGAGGAGAAGATTCGAAAACAATTATTAAAGACCAATGAATCAAATTATATCTTTGAGAATATTACCATAAAGATATACGGGGATGTCTTTATACCTGTTGTAAAACTAAATGAACTAAGAAGAAGTGCCTTAGAAGAGTTAGAACAAGAAATTATTAAATCCTTTTATAGAACGGATGTTAATGAGAAAAAGAAGTTGGAGCTAGCTAGCAACACGCCAGAGCAAGTGAGTATTCATGTCCTAGTGAGTAGTATTGAACATTTAAAAGCTTCGTTAAAGGTTAAGGAAATTAGAAGGATTTACGTGGATAGTGATATGGTTCCTTTTCATGAACTTACTCACTATACAGATTTAATCAAGAGTTATGAGAAAGAAGCATTCATTGCTATGCCATATATCATGAGAAATGCAACTTATCAATTATGTCTAAGGAATAAATCTATTTTGCTCGACGATACTATAGATGGATACTTAATAAGGAATTATGAGGAATATTCATTACTTACCAAAGAATTTAAGGTATTAGATAGAAAAAAGAAAGTAATTAGTGATTACAATCTCTATGTTATGAACCAATATGGTAAGGCATTTATGGAGGAACTTGGTATAGGATGTAGTGCACCCATTGAATTAAATTATGGTGAACTACTAACTATGAAAGGTTTGTATGATGAAATCGTTGTATATGGCAACCTACCTCTTATGATTACTGCACAATGCTTAGTTAAAAATTCAGTAGGTGGAGTAAATAAAAATTTTGATAAAGATACGGATTTAGTATGTGCCAATAAAGGAATTGATCATATCGAATTAATCGACAGATACCAGAAAACTTTTATGGTTAAAAGACATTGCAGATACTGTTATAATACGATTTATAATAGTAACCGTATCTCCTTGTTAAGTGATTATAAGGATGTATTAAATCTGAACTGCAACGCAATTCGTCTTCAATTCACCAATGAGTTAGTAGAAGAAATAGATAACATTCTCAATGCATATGTTAATACTTATCTCTATAAAAAAGAAGCTGATTATAAAATAAAGGATTTCACAAGAGGTCATTTTAGACGTGGTATTGAATAAGAGCCTTGTGGGTGAAGAAGGGGTAGATACAGTTGATAAATATAATAGTAGATTTATCTAAATATATAAATATATTATTAATCGCATATTATACATTTTGCGCATTTCGCGTCTTAGCTTATCATGATAAGGCGAAGCAAAAGGGAATCTATGGTACTATGACTCGGATTATTTATTCCTTCCACTTCATTAGTTACCTAATACTGTTTATACGAGGTAGAAGTGTAAAGATAGCTCTATTATATGGTGCTCAAGTTGTTTTGATTACCTTGGTTTTCCTTTTATATCAATGGATATATCAAAACCTATCTAAATTGATACTTCATAACATGGTGTTTTTATTAGTCATCGGTTATACAATGTTAACAAGGTTATCTTATGATAAAGCATTAAAGCAATTTTTTATCTCTGGAGTAACGCTCACGATTTGTTTAGTAATACCGATTATAATTGATAAATTAAAGCACTTAAAAAAGTTTGGTTGGGCATATGGAGTATTAGGAATCGTAATGCTTTTATCGGTATTTATATGGGGTGTTGAGCAATACGGTGCTACCAACTGGATTCGTGTAGCAGGGATCTCTATTCAACCATCGGAATTTGTTAAAATTATATTTGTATTTTGTATTGCTGGACTACTATCCAAGAGAAAAGATTTTCGTTATGTTGTAGTTGTTACTGTATTAGCAGCAATTCATGTATTAATTTTAGTTTTTGAAAGAGATTTAGGTGGAGCATTAATTTATTTTGTAACTTATTTAGTTATGTTATACATTGCAACGAAAAGTCCGCTCTATTTCTTTTTAGGTCTTGGAGCAGGAAGTGTTGCATCTTTTGTTGCTTATAAGGCTTTCTATCATGTAAAGGTTAGAGTAATGGCTTGGAGTAATCCTTGGGCCTATATTGATAAAGAAGGATACCAAGTGACCCAGTCCTTATTTGCCATAGGTACCGGTGGTTGGTTTGGAATGGGTCTTACAAAAGGGCTACCTACAAGTATTCCTGTAGTAGATAGTGACTTTATCTTTTCAGCCATATCGGAGGAAATGGGAGGCATCTTTGCATTATGCTTAATTCTAATCTGTATAAGCTGCTTTCTTATGTTTATTAATACAGCTATGAAGCTAGAGGATGAATTTTATAGAATCATTGCAATCGGGTTGAGCGTTATGTATATATTTCAAATCTTTTTATCCGTAGGTGGTGTTACAAAGTTTATACCATCTACCGGTGTAACTCTGCCTCTTATTAGTTACGGCGGTAGTTCGATGCTTAGTAGTTTAATCATGTTTCATGTGATGCAAGGACTTTATATTCTAAGTCAAGATAGGAATGATGGTAGTGAAAAAAGAAGAAAACTTAAAAAAGAAAAAGATTCGCTTAAGGTTAAAAAGCAATCTAGAGCTTAATAAATCAAACTCAGAGTATATGGATTCTCTAAGAGAGGAAGAAGATGATTTAGAAAAGCAGGAGAAGAAAGTTAAAAAAGCAAATAAAAAAATATCAAAAAATAAAGAGATCATAAATATTACCTACGTATTTGCTGGTCTTATGTTTGTTATGCTTATCTATTATACGATGTTTATGTTTACTGATAGTAAAGAAGTAATTAATAATCCTTATAATAAAAGACAGGATTTATTAGCAGAGCAAGTTATTAGAGGAGACATTTTATCATCAGATAATAAGGTACTTGCTTATACAAAAGTTGATGACAATGGTAATGAAACTAGAATATATCCATATGGAAGTGTTTATTCTCATATCGTAGGAAGAGTAAATAAAGGTCGAACTGGTCTTGAATCCTCTGAAAACTTTTTATTATTAAGCTCTAATGAAAATGGCATTAAGAAAATATTTACTGAGTTGACTGGTGAGAAAAATCAAGGGGATCGAGTTATAACAACACTACAAGCTAACCTTCAAGAAGTTGCATATAATGCCCTTGGTAATAATAAAGGTGCGATCGTTGTTATGGAACCTTCATCGGGTAAAATCCTGGCAATGGTTTCAAAGCCAGACTATGACCCAAATACCATTGATAAAGCTTGGGATGATCTTGTTAATGATGATAGCGATAATTCAGCACTTCTTAACCGTGCTACACAAGGACTTTATCCTCCAGGTTCCATATTTAAAATACTAACAACCTTAGAATTTATGCGAGAGAACCAAGACTACGAAGATTATAAGTTCTATTGTGAAGGACATGGTATATACCATAGTGTTTCAATTAATTGTTATAATAAGAAGTCTCATGGTGACCTTAGCTTATTAACTTCCTTTGCAAAATCATGTAATACTTCCTTTGCAAGTATCGGAACGACCCTTAATATAAGCTCCTTCCGCAAGTTATGTGACAGCTTTTTATTTAATAGTTCATTACCTACGAATTTGGTGCATAATAAAAGTAGCTTTGTACTAGATGGCTCTACGGATAGAAGTGAAGTTCCACAAACTGTAATCGGTCAGGGAAAAACTCAAGTAACACCACTTCATAGTGCGCTTATGGTATCTACCATTGCCAATGGTGGAGTTATGATGAAACCATATGTCGTGGATCGTATTGAAAATGCAAATCAAACTATAATTAAAAAAAATTTGCCGGAACTATATAAAAATGTGATATCAACTGAGGAAGCTATCGAATTATCAACTTATATGCAAGAGGTTGTTAAGAATGGTACAGCCTCTGCTTTAAAAAATAAGAGTTATGATGCAGCAGGTAAGACAGGTTCTGCAGAATATGAAACTGGAAAGCCAGCTCATGCATGGTTTGTAGGATTTGCACCTGCAAGAAACCCTCAAATAGCAGTAAGTATTATCATAGAAAGTGTTGGTACTGGAAGTGATTATGCCGTACCGATTGCAGCAAAAATATTTGATGCCTATTTTAAAGAATAAGATTAAGTAAAAATGATAGAGACAAGGAAGAAAAATAGATATGAGTGTTTTATAATCATCTCTTTTTATTGTAGTATCGAATATGTTTTGAGTAATAGATTTTATTTGGAAATAAAATCTATGATATCTTAATGCCATATCTAAAATTTTCATCCGTAGTAGCCTACTAATAAAAGAATAAAAAACATTAACCTCCTTCATTTAAAAGCAGTTAAATAGGGAGGTTTTATGTATGTAGCAAAAAGTATGATTTTGCATTGATTGGGTATAATAGAAATAAGTTAGATTTTTTTGTGCGAAGTGCATAAATATTAGTTGAATAATTATGGAAACTGATGTATACTGTAAGTAGAAAAATCGACACACCATAATACAGGAGGGATTGCGATGATCGAAGCAACGAGCTGTGGCGGTGTAGTTATATTCAGAGGAAAGATTTTACTACTGTATAAGAACTATAAAAACAAGTATGAAGGTTGGGTTCTACCTAAAGGAACTGTGGAGGAAGGCGAAGAGTATAAAGAAACAGCGATACGAGAAGTAAAGGAAGAAACTGGTACAGATGCTTCTATCATAAAATATATTGGTAAAAGTCAATATACATTCAGTACTCCGCAGAATACAGTAATAAAGGATGTTCATTGGTACTTAATGATGTCTGATAGCTATTACAGCAAACCACAAAGAGAAGAATATTTTATGGATTCCGGTTATTACAAATTTCATGAGGCATACCATATGTTAAAGTTCTCCAATGAAAAGCAAATATTAGAGAGAGCATATAATGAATATGTGGACCTTAAAAAGAGTAACTTATGGGGAAACAAAAAATATTTCTAGCAATACCATCTAAAGAAAATTAAAATTATTAAAGGGACAAGCTAAAGCTTGTCTCTTTTTATTGTCTTGTTATACATTTAACATAGATAACTAAGTTTTATGATTAACTCTTAATTGGATGGATATTAAAATGTATTATTATGTAATGAAGTACTAATTTCATAATACTTATGCTTAGTAATAAAGGGAATTTATCTTTGCTGTGTTTACATTTCTTATCGTTCATTTAGAAAGTACTGCATATATTGTAGTAATAATATCTTCTCAATAAGGAGATGAAACAATGAAGGTAAAAATGACAGCTTTTCAGAATTTAATTCATGGACTTAGTATCTTATTACTAATAATTATGTGTATCTATGTGATTATTATTTGGAATGATATACCGAATAAAATACCCATTCATTATAATGAACTAGGTGAGGTTGATATGTGGGGGAGAAAAATACTTGTATGGTTTCTTCCGATACTTGGTTTTATCATGTATTTATATATTGGCAGTGGGGTTGTAACTTTAGATACAATTAAAGTACCAGTAATAATGGATGAGAAGAGTAAAGAAGGTATTATGAGTTCAATGAATACCTTAGCTGAAGTTTATAAAGTAGAAATTATGGTAATTTTATTCTATATGGTTGTAAACATCGGAAATAATCACTCAATACCATCCTTGTTTCTGCCTTTCTATGTTCTTACGATTATAGTGATATACGGTTATTTTCGATTAAGATTATATAATTTAGGTGTTAAGTAATAGGTCTTATGAAATGGGGTGTTGCACTAAATAGTGTGGCACCCTTAAACTATAGTTAATGTTAATTTAATCCCTTTATTTTTTACTTGTATGGGATTATTAATTAGTGATATGAATGAAAGCCTAACACTCATAGTAATGTTAGTGGGTTTGATAAGTATACCTACATGTATAATATTTGCCATATACTATTCACAGCAAATAAAAAAATATAAAAAATTAATCGATATAAAGATCCAAAGAGAGCAAAATTTATTATCGAATCTCATTTCCTCATTTGTGATATTTATAATGATACTGCTAGCTGGCCTTGGCATAAATAAGTATTTAATTTTTAGCATGATACCACTTGGATTCATTGTATATTATGTGATAAAATTATTAAATGGGCAATCACTGTTTGAAAAGCATAGAAGTTAAAAATGTTTATAAAAAAAGTACTTGCTATTTATTTCAAATCATGGTATACTTCTAATGCTAAATTGCACGTATGTTGATTTTTAACTTGGTGCCAAAAAGGTCTGTTAAAAACATGAGACATACGGAAGATATTAACCAAATGGAGGAAAAACAATGAGCGTTATTTCAATGAAACAATTACTTGAAGCAGGTGTACATTTTGGACACCAAACTAGAAGATGGAACCCTAAGATGGCTCCTTACATTTACACAGAAAGAAACGGAATCTATATTATCGACTTACAAAAATCTGTTGGTAAAGTAGACGAAGCTTACTATGCAATCAGAGATATCGTAGCTGATGGTGGTACTGTTCTTTTCGTTGGTACTAAGAAACAAGCTCAAGATTCTGTTAAATCAGAAGCTGAACGTTGTGGAATGTACTATGTAAATGAAAGATGGTTAGGTGGTATGTTAACTAACTTCAAAACGATCCAATCTAGAGTTAACAGATTAAAAGAAATCGAAAGAATGTCCCAAGATGGTACTTTCGAAGTTCTTCCTAAAAAAGAAGTTATTGGTCTTAAAAAAGAATGGGAAAAACTTGAAAAGAACCTTGGCGGAATTAAGAATATGAAAAAAATTCCTGATGCTATTTTTGTTGTAGATCCTAAGAAAGAAAGAATCTGTATTCAAGAAGCACACGTATTAGGTATTCCATTAATTGGTATCGCAGATACTAACTGTGACCCAGAAGAATTAGATTATGTAATTCCTGGTAATGATGATGCTATCAGAGCTGTAAAATTAATCGTTGCTAAAATGGCTGACGCAGTTATTGAAGCAAATCAAGGAACTCAATTAACAGATACTACTGAAGAAGTAGCAACTGAAGAAGCTGAAGTATTAGCATAATCAAATCAATTTAATGGAGGTATTTTAACATGGCTATAACAGCAGCAATGGTAAAAGAATTAAGAGAAATGACAGGCGCAGGCATGATGGATTGTAAAAAAGCTCTTGCCGAAACTGATGGTGATATGGACAAAGCAGTAGAGTTCTTAAGAGAAAAGGGACTTGCAGCAGCAGCTAAAAAAGCTGGTAGAATTGCAGCAGAAGGTATCTGTGATGTTAAAGTTAGCGAAGATGGAAAATCTGCAGCTATCGTAGAAGTTAACAGTGAAACAGACTTCGTTGCTAAAAATGATACTTTTAGAGCTTTCGTATCTCAAGTAGTTAGCCAAGCTCTTACAACTAGAACTACAGATATTGAAGCATTCTTAGCTGAAGCTTGGGCTCTTGATACAGCTAAAACTGTTAAAGATGAATTAGCTTCTCAAATCGCTGTTATCGGTGAAAACATGAATATCAGAAGATTTGAAAAAGTTGTAGCTGAAAATGGATTCGTTGAATCTTACATCCATGGTGGTGGTAGAATCGGCGTTTTAGTTGAAATGGAAACTACAGTTGATAATGAAGCTGCTAGAGAAGCTGCTAAGAACGT
>JAFAEB010000355.1 GCA_023424235.1 Bacillota bacterium | reverse complement strand
AGCTTAGAGTAATCGGTTGATGCTTCTTTTATACTAAGCTCAAGTTCTTCTATTCTATTTTCTAAATCCGCTATATCCGAATCAATGGTGTCATATTCTCTTTGTTCATTATAGGTGAATTTAAGCTTTGCTTCTTTGGGCTTCGTTCTACCCTTTAAAGTATCCTTGTCTTTTTCATCCTTTTTCTCAACCTGATTTACACTCTCTTCTTCTAGAAGCATATCCTTGTAATCACTAAATCCACCGTTATAAAATTTAATTTCACCCATACCCTTAAAGGCAAAGATGTTATTTACAACACGGTCTAGGAAATACCTATCATGGGATACGGTTAGTACAATCCCATTAAAGGTGTCAAGGTAGTCTTCTAATATAGATAGAGTTTTAATATCTAAATCATTGGTAGGCTCGTCCAAAATTAATACATTAGGAGCCTCCATTAATACCTTAAGAAGATACAATCTTCTTTTTTCACCACCAGATAATTTGGAGATAAGGGAATGTTGCATGGCTCCTGTAAATAAGAACTTTTCAAGCATACCTGATGCTGTAACACTACCTTCACTGGTTTCAATATACTCTGCAACATCTCGAATATAATCAATTACCTTCATGGTCTCATCCATGTACTCATTTTCTTGCGAAAAGTAACCGATTTTAACGGTTTCACCATGTACTACATTACCTGCATCAGGTTCTAGATTCTTCGTTATAATTTTTAGTAGGGTACTTTTACCACAACCATTTGGGCCTACAATTCCTAACCTGTCTTGCTTTAACATGATATAAGTAAAATCTTTGATTAAAGTTCGATCCCCATAGGACTTACTTATCTCATTAATCTCAATCGTTTTTTTACCAAGTCTTTGAGATAAGGCATTTACTTCAACATTCTTATCCTTCTCAATAACTTTACGGTCTCTTAACTCTTCAAACCTTTGTATATGAGCCTTTTGCTTTGTAGAACGCGCTCTAGCCCCACGCATCATCCACTCAAGGTCCATACGATATAAGCTTTTCTTTTTACGCTCCGTTGCCATCTCCATATCTTCACGCTCTGCCTTAAGTTCTAAGAACTTAGTATAATTGGCTGCATAAGAATAAAGATTTCCTTTATCAATCTCTACAATTCGATTGGTTACCTTATCAAGGAAGTAACGATCATGGGTTACCATAAGTAGAGCTCCTTGGTACTTATTTAGATACTCTTCTAACCATTCCGTCATATCATTATCTAAATGGTTCGTCGGTTCGTCAAGAATTAATATATCTCCAGGAATTAGAAGGGTTCTTACTAAAGCCACTCTCTTCTTTTGTCCACCAGATAATATATCTGTTTTACCATCAAAGTCCGTAATACCAAGCTTTGTAAGCATGGTTTTTGCTTCTCCTTCTAGGTTACGATACTCTTCCTTCGCCTTTTTACCAAGTAAAATATTCTCTATAATCGTTAAATTGGGATCAAATACTGGATTCTGTGGTAAGTAATCAACCCGAACCGTCTTACCCTTAACCACAGTCCCTTCATCTGGCTCAATAATTCCAGCAATAATCTTTAGTAAAGTGGATTTACCAGTACCATTAATACCGATAATACCAATTTTGTCCCCTTCACTAATACCTAAGGTTACTTTATCAAATAAAATTTTATCCGTAAAACTTTTACTCATTTTTTCTACGTTTAATAAATTCATTTTTTGTTATTACACTCCTTTAAATTATGAGTATCACTTTATAAAAATAAGTTCAATAAGAGTTCTTCATCTAATCTATATACACTTATGATTTTTATGTCTACTACCTTACTCATAAAATTCTATTCTAAAAGGATACCATATTTTTATATATTATACCATAAAAAATTTTTCTAATATATTTCACTTATGTATTGAAATTTATATCAAATGCTAATACAATATATTGTATTGTTGTCACCCAACAGCACTTTATTTAGTAAATTTGTACTATGATAGGAAGATTTTCAAACCTTAGTAGAAATTGAAAATTACAGCTAGAAAGAAGGATTACCAATGATTCGTGTAGTAAAAAAGGATAATACCAAAGAAGAATTTAATGTTGAAAAAGTAGTCAAAGCAGTTGACAAATCAGCGAAAAGAGCCCTTATTACTTTTACAAGTACAGAACACGATTACATCTGTGAATATGTGATTGAAAAAGTAAATAGTATGAACAAAGAGGAAATACATATTAGTGAAATGCACAACATTGTGGAGAGTGCCTTAGAAAAGACCAATCCACTTGTTGCGAAAAGTTATCGTGATTACAGAAATTACAAACAAGATTTTGTTCATATGTTAGATGAAGTATACAAAAAGAGCCAATCCATAATGTATATTGGGGATAAAGAAAATAGTAATACAGATAGTGCTTTAGTATCTACTAAAAGAAGCCTAATCTTTAATCAATTAAATAAAGAATTGTATCAAAAATTCTTCTTAACGACAGAAGAATTACAAGCTGCAAGGGATGGCTTTATCTACATTCATGATATGTCCGCAAGAAGAGACACCATGAACTGCTGTTTATTTGATGTTAAGAACGTTTTAAAAGGTGGCTTTGAGATGGGAAATCTTTGGTACAACGAGCCTAAAACATTAAATGTAGCCTTTGACGTAATCGGTGATATTGTACTTAGTGCAGCTAGCCAACAATATGGTGGTTTTACCGTACCAAGTGTAGATTTATTATTAGAGCCGTATGCCGAAAAATCCTATGCAATGCTATATGAAAAATACTTAAACCTTGGAATTCCACAGGAAAAGGCAGAAGAAGAAGCACTAAAAGACGTTCAATTAGACTTTATGCAAGGCTTTCAAGGTTGGGAATATAAATTTAATACTGTTGCTTCAAGTAGAGGCGATTACCCATTTATAACTGTTACAGCAGGTACAGGATGCGGACGATTTTCTAAGATGGCTTCCATCGCCTTATTAGACGTTAGAAGAATGGGACAAGGTAAAAAAGATTGCAAAAAACCTGTGTTGTTCCCTAAGATTGTATTCTTATATGATAAGAATTTACATGGACCAGGATGTCCACTTGAAGAAGTATTTGAAGCTGGAATCAAATGTTCAAGTAAAACCATGTATCCAGATTGGTTAAGTTTAACTGGAGAAGGTTACATTGGAAGTATGTATAAAAAATATGGTGAAATCATAAGCCCAATGGGTTGTAGAGCCTTTTTAAGCCCTTGGTATAGAGAAGGTGGATTAACAGCAAAAGATGAGTTTGACACCCCTGTATTTGTTGGGCGCTTTAATATTGGTGTAGTAAGTCTACATTTACCAATGATTCTTGCAAAATCAAGACAAGAGGGTAAGGACTTCTATGAAGTTCTAGACTACTACTTAGAGCTAATTCGAAAACTTCATATAAGAACCTATGAATATTTAGGTGAGATGAGAGCATCTACCAATCCATTAGCATACTGTGAAGGTGGTTTTTACGGTGGAAAATTAGGTATCCATGATAAAATAAAGCCAGTGTTAAAGACAGCAACTGCTTCCTTTGGTATTACGGCTCTTAATGAATTACAACAATTATATAATAAAAAATCCTTAGTAGAAGATGGTACCTTTGCATTAGAAGTACTAACACATATCAATGAAAAAATAACAGAATTTAAAGAAGAAGACGGTAAATTATATGCTGTATATGCAACACCTGCAGAAAATTTATGCGGCTTACAAGTACAGCAATTTAGAAAAAAATATGGAATTATTGAAAATGTATCTGACAGGGATTATGTAAGTAATGGCTTCCATTGTCACGTTACAGAAGAGATTACACCAATTGAGAAGCAAAACTTAGAATATCGTTTCTGGGAACTATCCAATGGTGGTAAAATTCAATATGTAAAATACCCAATTGATTATAACATAGAAGCGATTAAAACTTTAGTAAGACGAGCTATGGATATGGGCTTATATGAAGGAGTAAATCTATCTCTAGCTTACTGTGATGATTGTGGTCATCAAGAACTTAGCATGGATGTCTGTCCAAAGTGCGGTAGTAAAAACCTAACAAAAATCGATCGTATGAATGGTTATTTATCCTATTCTAGGGTGAAAGGAGATACCAGACTAAACGATGCTAAGATGGTAGAAATAAAAGAGAGGAAAAGTATGTAATGAGATATCATAACATAACCAAAGACGATATGCTAAATGGAGACGGACTTCGAGTAGTCCTTTGGGTTGCTGGCTGTAACCATGGATGCCCTGGCTGTCAAAATCCAATCACTTGGGATATTAATGGAGGTCTTATTTTTGATGAAGATGCAAAAGAAGAGATCTTTCATGAATTAGAAAAGGATTATGTATCCGGAATTACATTAAGTGGGGGAGACCCTCTCCACCCAAATAACCGAGAAGAGATTGCTTTATTCATTGCAGAAATCCGAAATCGCTACCCTAATAAAACAATATGGCTCTATACGGGATATATCTTTGAAGAAATTAATACTCTACCTTTTATTAAAGAAGTAGATGTTATCGTAGATGGAAGATTTATAAAAGAAGAACTTGATTTAAGCTTACAATGGAAGGGAAG
>JAFAEB010000339.1 GCA_023424235.1 Bacillota bacterium | reverse complement strand
ACGCACACACACCCCACGACTGTAACCACAGAGGGAGTGCCACAAGGCGGAAATCTGTCTCCACTACTTAGTAACATCATGTTACATGAACTAGATGCTGAACTGGAAAAACGAGGACTGAGATTCTGCCGTTACGCAGATGATTGTAATGTATATGTAAAATCGAGAAAGTCTGCTGAGCGAGTTATGAAAAGTATCACAAGGTTTATCGCAAAAGACTTAAAACTCAAAGTGAACAAAGAGAAAAGTAACGTAGACCGACCATGGAAACTAAAATACCTAGGATACACCTTCTATACAAAGAAAGGTGAAATGGGAATAAGAGTTCATCCGATATCAATCAAGAAATTAAAGGGGAAACTCAAGAACCTCACTGGAAGAAGTAATGCAATGAGCATGGAATTTAGTGCAATGAAACTAAGACAACTGATAGTTGGATGGATAAGTTACTTTAAACTTGCAGATATGAGAAGTACCTTAAAAGAACTCGATGAATGGTTGAGGAGGCGTATAAGACTTTGCTACTGGAAACAGTGGAAAAAGATTAAAACGAAATACGATAACCTAAGAAAGCTAGGGGCAACGAATTGGAAAGCATGGGAACATGCGAATACAAGGAAAGGCTACTGGAGAATCTCCAATAGCCCAATCCTAGCAACAACTCTTACGAACAAATATCTTAGAGAGCAAGGATTTATAACATTAACTGAAAGATATTTACAAGTAAGGTAATTCTATTGAACCGCCGTGTACCGAACGGTACGCACGGTGGTGTGAGAGGACGAATAATCAATTAATGATTATTCTCCTACTCGATTATGCTAAAAAAGAGCATGCTCATAATTTTATCGTGATTAAAAAGAATGCTTTTTATAAAGATAAATTAGTTGAATTTATTGGTATATCGTTAGATTTTTCTGCACATATAAAGCTGCTTGTGTTCTATCAGCTAGTCCTAGCTTAGCTAATATTTGACTAACATGTTTTTTAACAGTATAATCAGATATATACAATTTATTGGCTATATCCTTATTAGATAATCCTTCACCAAGTGCAAATAGCACTTCTTGCTCTCTAGGTGTAAGAGTATCTGTATCATAATCATTATAAGAATGATTCATCATCTCACTTATTATACCTGGATCATAATATTTTCGTCCACGGTCTACTAAGCGAATTGCATATAATAATTCTTCTGGCAAAGCATCTTTAAGTACGTAACCATAAGCACCTATTTCTTGTGCTTTTCGGAAATCATAATCACTTACAGACGATGTAAGTACGATAAACTTGCAGAAAGTCTTATTTCTTAATGAATCTGCTACAATATCCAAACCATTTTCATTTCCTAATTTTAAATCAACTAATGCAATGTCTGGAGTATGGGTTTCAATTAGAAATATTGCCTCTGACCGATTACTTGCTTCTCCAATTACTTCGATATCCTTCTCTAAGGATAACACAAATTGTAGCCCTTTTCTTACAAGTGGATGATCATCAATTAAAAGTAATTTCATATAGCCATCCTTTCTTTATATTTATTAATATAGTCCTCTTTTAAGGGTATTTTAAACTGAATATTTGTACCCTTGCCTACTATACTACCTATTTTCATAGTACCATGACACGATGAAATAAGATTTCTCATATTTGAAAGGCCAAGTCCCATTTTAAATTCTTGACTTTCACTATCTAAATAAAAACCTTTACCATTATCATTGATGGAAATACTAATAAATTCATTATCAATATGCATATTTAGAACTATAGTATTACAATTTCCATGGCGTATAGCATTATTACAAGATTCACGAACGATACGAGTGATTACTTGTTTTAACGGTAAAGAAAGTGCCAATTCATCTCCTGTCATAGTATAGTTTATAGTAATATGATGTAACAAAGATATACTATCTAGGAACTCCTTTAAAGTAATAGAAAAAGACTTTTCATCTCTCTTTTTGGAACTTAATCTATAAATAGAATCTCGTAATTCCTCCATTGCATGCTGAGAGGATTCATATAATTCTAATAGATATTTCTGTATTTGTTCTTCTGGGATACGATTCCAACCCTTTAACAAACCATTAATACCGTAGGATATGCTAAATAATCGCTGTGATACACTGTCATGCATCTCGTTAGCAATACGATTCTGTTCTTCGTTCAAAAGTAATTGATCTTCAATTTCCTCTATATGGAACCGTTCAAGTGTGACAGTGCTTAAACCTGATAAAAACTCTAATAACCTTATATTCTGTTCAATTGTGTCTTTATTTATAAGTTCACTTAATGCTACAGCAATTAATCCACTAGATGAAGCAGGTATAAAAATTGGTATGGTTAAGAAATGGTAGTTGTCTATTGTTATAGGAATAACTTTCTTAGTGCTTATTTTATTTAATTCCCTATTTTTAAGTTCATGTATAATTCTATCTAAATCAACTGAATCATTCAATTTATTGGTTTGAATTATGTCATTTTTACCTGCAGATCCAGGAAGCCAATAGATACATAAATTACTTCTAATTAAACTAGAAGTATAGGTGGCTAATGTTTCAAATAATTTCTCTAGAGCAATATGATTATCGACTGCTTCCATAACCTGATATAGAGTCATGATATAGTTCAATGATTCTTGCCTCTGTTGATTCGATAATTTTAATGCATTTGATTGTAGTGACAATGTATTATTCAAATTAGAAAGAAGCTGTACTGCTAAAGTTATTAGCACAAAAGCAAGTATTAGATTATTATTCTCAGCAAGGATAGCAAAAAAATTTAAGTAATTTGGATTAAACACATGGTAAGTCACTATAGTACCAGTAAGTAGATAGAAGATTAAGTTAATCCAGCAA
>JAFAEB010000316.1 GCA_023424235.1 Bacillota bacterium | reverse complement strand
GTCCTCTAGTGGTATCTATTGTGGAATTGGTGCATATGTTACGCAAAACGTAACAACAGGAATTATATCCATAGTAAAACCATTTGTTACTGGTCCTGCCTATAAAGCAGGTGTCCTTCCTGGAGATATTTTATATAAGGTAGAAGGGGAAGATGTTACAGGACTTGATTTAACGGAAGTTGTTAGTCGCATTAAAGGGGAAGAAGGAACAAGTGTTAACATTCAAATTATCCGTGAGGGTAAAAGTGAACCTATCGATTTTAATATTACAAGACGTATGGTAGAGGTTCCAACGATTGAGTATCAAATGTTAGATGATAAAATTGGTTATATTGCTATTTCAGAATTTGATGAAGTAACTGCAGAGCAATTTAGAAAAGCGATAGCAGACTTAGATAGCAAAGGCCAAGTTGGTCTTATTGTAGATGTTAGAGATAACCCAGGTGGATTATTAGATACGGTATCCGATATGCTTGATCGTATGTTACCAGAAGGTTTAATTGTATATACAGAAGATAAATATGGAAATAGAGAAGAAAAACGTTCCGATGGAAAAGAAAGCTTTGATAAACCATTAGCAGTTATTATCAATGGTAATAGTGCCAGTGCATCTGAAATATTTGCTGGTGCTATCCAAGATTATGGTATTGGTACGATAGTTGGAACAACGAGCTTTGGTAAAGGTATTGTTCAATCTATCATTCCATTATTTGATGAAACTGCAATTAAAGTTACCGTTTCAAAATACTACACTCCTAAGGGAAGAAATATACATGGTGTTGGTATATCTCCAGATGTTGAGGTAGATTTAGCAGATGAACTTAAAAAGCAAGTAGTTATTGAGAAAGACGAAGACAATCAATTACAAAAGGCGATTGAAGTAATTAAATCAAAGCTAAAATAAGTGAGTGGAGGTAAAATTTGCTTATTAAATAGAAACCGGATTTAGATAATTATCTAAATCCGGTTTTTTAATGATAGGCTATGTTTAAGAACAGTGTATTTTAAGAATATCATGCGAAGTCTACGGTAGATTATGTTTAATTAGAACGCAAAAAATAGTGCTCTCCTTCATAGACATTGCCTTCACAGTAATCAATTTTTAATAATGTATTTCTCCTTTCAAGAGCTTCAGGTATTGCCTTAGTTGCAATCGTATCAACCTCAAACAAATCAAAAAAGTTCTCATTACAAATACTAAATATTTCATTTAAGTAATCTGCATTTTCGTATTCAGAAGAAACATCAACTCGGAGTATCCCTGTTTTAATTTTATATTTACCAGCATAACCAAACATTTCTACTGTTCCAATCGCTTTAGACAGTGATTTATCTATAATTGCAAAGCGTATAAAATCTTGCTGAGAATATGCACAAAGCCAAGCTTTAATACATTGTAACATATCCTCAATTGTGTAAATACAAAAATCACCTGTACACCTATCAGAGTTAAAAATTTTTTGTGCCTTACTATCAGAATAACATTTAAGTAGACCTTCGGAATCTTCTTCAGAAACGAGTCTTAAAATAAAACTTTCTGTTTCAAAAGTGGGGCATATTTCATATGGGTTATTCATAAAAATCCTCCTCATCATCATGTATATTATATATACTTTCTTAGTTCACATTTCTTACCATTGTGCCACAAAAATCAGCAATTCTCTATTAACTGTATTATATAACATGTAGAGTTATAATTTCAAATATTTTACATGCATTATACATAGATTGCTTTTCTAATCCTAAGATCCTTTAATTTTGTATCAGTATGAGAGGTATGGGTTTGAAACAATAAATTTTTGCTCTTATAGTATTTTTCTCGGTATTAAATATTTCAAGTCATGTAAACCAATACATATAATTAGCATGGGAAAAAAATAATATAAGTTATTAAATGATTATATATGTATAAGTTGGTGATTCTATAGGATAGCAAATTTATCAAATTTTTTTGTTGAAATTGTCCAAATTTATTAGAACAAACATTCGAAAAATGTATTGATTCTCGTTATTGCATATGATATAATGACAAACAATTAGATAAATGAAACTTGAAAAGTGTTAATTATGAAATAATATATATAAAACTAGTGATGTTAGAAGCAAGAATATCGATTAAATTTTAGGTTTATTAAAAGGTTTCGTATGTATTAAAGCTTAAACCTGTAAATACTTATATTTTGCAGTTAGCATAAAGTTTTAATAATAGAAGGAGATATTTAACTTGTCATTACATTTTCCTTAATGAAGGAAATGTATAGAAAGGAATGGATAAATGGGTGAATTTAAATTAGTTTCAGAATTTAATCCCACTGGGGATCAGCCAGAAGCAATTAAAGCTTTAGTCGATGGGTTTCGGGAAGGAAATCAGTTTGAGACCTTATTAGGTGTAACGGGTTCTGGTAAGACATTTACTATGGCTAATGTGATACAAGCTCTTAATAAACCAACCCTAATTATTGCTCATAATAAGACTCTAGCTGCCCAGCTTTATGGGGAATTCAAAGAATTCTTTCCAGAGAATTCGGTAGAGTATTTTGTTAGTTATTATGATTATTATCAGCCAGAAGCATACGTTCCTTCTTCTGATACTTATATAGAAAAAGATTCAGCAATTAACGATGAAATTGATAAATTAAGACACTCTGCAACGGCAGCCTTAACGGAACGAAGAGATGTTATTATTATAGCCAGTGTTTCTTGTATCTACGGTATTGGTGATCCTATTGATTATCAAGAGATGTCAATATCCCTTCGTCCTGGAATGGTAAAAGATAGAGACGAGATGCTAAGAAAATTAGTGGATTTACAATACACTAGAAATAATATGGATTTTAAGCGTGGTACGTTTCGTGTACAAGGGGATGTTGTAGAAATATTCCCAGTTATATATGATGATAGAGCCATTCGTGTGGAGTTCTTTGGTGATGAGATTGATCGCGTTACAGAAATTGATGTATTGACAGGGGAGATAAAATGTTCTCTAGAGCATATATTTATTTTTCCTGCATCTCATTATGTTGTTTCGAAAGAAAGATTAGAAGCAGCCATTAAGACCATAGAAGAAGAGCTAGAAGAAAGAGTTAGGTACTTTAAAAGTGAAGATAAGTTACTTGAAGCTCAACGTATTGCTGAGAGAACAAGATTTGATATTGAGATGTTAAGAGAGACAGGCTTTTGTTCTGGTATTGAGAATTATTCCAGACATCTAGCAGGTAATGAAGCAGGAAGTACGCCGAATACACTGATCGACTTCTTTCCAGATGACTTCTTAATCATAGTGGATGAATCTCATATTACAATACCACAGATTCGTGGTATGCATGCAGGGGATCAGGCCAGAAAATCAACCTTAGTTGACTACGGCTTTCGTTTGCCATCAGCGAAAGATAATAGACCTCTTAATTTTAGTGAGTTTGAAGATAAAATCAATCAAATGCTATTTGTTTCTGCAACACCTAATGTGTATGAAGCAGAACATGAATTATTACGAACAGAGCAAATTATTCGTCCAACTGGTTTATTAGATCCAGAGGTTGTAGTACGTCCAGTGGAAGGACAAATTGATGATTTAATTAGTGAAGTAAATAAAGAGGTTGCAAATAAAAATAAAATATTAGTAACTACGTTAACAAAACGTATGGCTGAGGATTTAACTGCTTACATGAGAGAAGTAGGAATACGTGTCAAGTATCTACATTCTGATATTGACACTCTCGAACGTTCTGAAATTATTAGAGATATGCGTATGGATGTATTTGATGTGCTTGTAGGTATTAACTTACTTAGAGAGGGACTTGATATTCCAGAAATCACTTTAGTAGCTATCTTAGATGCAGATAAGGAAGGATTTCTTCGTTCTGCAACCTCACTTATACAGACCATTGGACGTGCTGCTCGTAATGCAAGTGGCCGTGTAATTATGTATGCAGATAAGATGACAGATTCTATGAACAAAGCTATTTCTGAGACCAATCGAAGAAGGGCAATTCAACAGAAATACAATGAGGACCATAATATAACTCCAACTACCATTCAAAAGAAGGTTAGAGATTTAATACGTATTTCTAAAAAAGCAGATAAAGATTATTACAAGATGGATAAAGATGCAGAATCCATGAGTAAGAAAGAATTAGAGGCTGTAATTAAGAAGATGACAAAAGAGATGCATACGGCAGCAGCGGA
>JAFAEB010000175.1 GCA_023424235.1 Bacillota bacterium | reverse complement strand
CCTGGAATAGAAGGGATCGATACGAGAGCGTTAACAAAGCTATTAAGAGAAAAAGGAACCATGAATGGTTTGATTACATGCAATGAAGATTTTGACTTAGCTAATGTGGTTTCTAAACTAAAATCACACAAATCCATTGGTGTGGTTGAAAAGGTAACTTGTAAAGAAAAGATTACGTATTATGGAAAAGATTATACGCCAAGGGAATCTGTTAAGATTAAACCAGGTTTAAAAGTAACACCTTTTAGAACCTTTCATGGTAAAATTGCCTTATTAGACTATGGTTCTAAAGATAGTATTGTAGAATGTTTGTTAAAAAGATCTTGTGATGTTACTGTATATCCAGCATCAACGAGTGCCGAAGAAATACTTCTTGATAACCCAGATGGGATAATGCTATCCAATGGTCCTGGAGATCCAAAAGAATGTGTTTCAATCATAAATGAAATCAAAAAATTATATGACAGCAATATACCAATCTTTGCAATATGTCTTGGTCACCAATTAATGGCCTTAGCCAATGGTGGTAATACAAAAAAATTAAAATATGGTCATAGGGGTGCAAATCATCCAGTTAAAGACTTAAAAACGAATCGAGTATATATCTCTTCGCAAAATCATGGATATGTTGTAGAACCTGGTACCATACCAGAACATATCGCTGAGATTAGCTTTATAAATGCCAATGATAACACGGTAGAAGGTTATCATTATCTAGGTAAAAATATATTTACTGTTCAATTTCATCCAGAAGCGTGTTCTGGTCCACAGGATACAGAGTTCTTATTCGATGAATTTATTCACATGATGGAGGTGTCTAAATAATGCCTAAAAATGAATCTATTAAAAAAGTTCTAGTTATTGGATCTGGACCTATAGTTATTGGTCAGGCAGCAGAATTTGATTATGCTGGAACACAAGCTTGTCGTTCCTTAAAAGAAGAAGGGATCTATGTTATCTTAGTTAATTCCAATCCAGCTACTATTATGACTGATAAGGATATGGCGGATGTGGTTTATATAGAACCACTTACTCCTGATATCGTTAAGAAAATTATATTAAAAGAAAAACCGGATAGTGTACTTCCAACTCTTGGAGGGCAAGCCGCTCTTAATATTGCAATGGAACTTTATGAATCAGGCTTTTTAGAGGAGTACGATATTAAACTTATTGGTACTACTCATGAAACAATTAAGAAAGCTGAAGATAGATTAGAATTTAAAAATACAATGGAAAAGATAGGAGAACCATGTGCTCCTAGTATTGTAGTAACGGCTGTTAGTGAAGCGGTAGCATTTGCTAATACGATAGGTTACCCAGTTGTGGTACGTCCTGCTTATACCTTAGGTGGTAGTGGTGGCGGTATTGCAAAAACCAAACATGAATTAGAAGAAATCTGTTCCAATGGACTTCGCCTTAGCCGTGTCGGACAATGTTTAATAGAACGTTGTATAGCTGGCTGGAAGGAAATCGAATATGAAGTTATGAGGGATGGGAATGGTAATTGTATTACCGTTTGTAATATGGAAAATCTAGATCCAGTTGGAGTTCATACAGGTGACAGCATTGTAGTTGCACCATCTCAAACCCTTTCTGACAAAGAATATCAAATGCTTAGAACTTCCGCTTTAAATATAATTACTGAATTAAACATAACAGGTGGATGTAATGTTCAATATGCACTTCATCCAGATACCTTTGAATATTGTGTAATTGAAGTAAATCCAAGGGTTAGCCGTTCTTCTGCATTAGCTTCAAAAGCAACTGGTTATCCAATTGCAAAAGTTGCAGCAAAAATTGCCTTAGGTTATACCTTAGATGAGATAATAAATGTTGTTACAGGGAAAACCTATGCCAGTTTTGAACCAGCTTTAGATTATGTAGTCGTTAAAATCCCAAAATGGCCTTTTGATAAATTTATTATGGCTAAACGTACCTTAACCACTCAAATGAAGGCAACTGGTGAAGTTATGAGTATTTGTAATAACTTTGAAGGTGCTTTAATGAAAGCATTACGTTCCTTAGAGCAAAATATATATAGTCTAAAATATGGTAACTATGAAGAATTTACAGATGAAGAAATAATGGAAAAACTTCATATAATTGATGATAGGAGAATTTTTGTTATAGCTGAAGCACTACGCAGAAATATCTCATATGATGTAATTTATCAAATTACTAAAATTGATCGATGGTTCTTGGATAAGATAGCGATTTTAGTAGAAATGGAAGAAAGATTAAGTAAAGAGGACTTAACAAAAGACCTATTATTAGATGCAAAGCGTTTAGAATATCCAGACAGGGTAATAACAGAACTATCTGGTAAAAGTTTAGAAGAAGTAAGGAGACTTCGAAAAGTTGAGTATGGTATAGCACCTGCTTTTAAAATGGTTGATACTTGTGCAGCAGAATTTGAATCCTCAACACCATATTATTACTCTTCTTTTGGAAGTGTAAATGAAGTTATCTCAGAGCAAGAAACAAAAAAGATTATGGTTTTAGGGTCTGGACCAATAAGAATTGGTCAGGGTATTGAATTTGACTACTGTTCTGTTCATAGTGTTTGGGCATTAAAGAAACATGGATATGAAACAATTATTGTGAATAATAATCCAGAAACAGTTAGTACGGACTTCGACATAGCAGATAAATTATACTTTGAACCATTAACACCAGAAGACGTAGAACATATTGTTGAGTTAGAAAAACCAATTGGTGCAGTGGTTCAATTTGGAGGGCAGACAGCAATTAAATTAACGGAAAGCCTAATAAAAATGGGTGTACCTATACTTGGTACATCTGCAGAGAATGTTAATGCAGCAGAAGATAGAGAATTATTTGATGCAATCTTAGAAGAATGTAATATCAAAAGACCACAAGGAAAAACGGTATACACCACAAATGAAGCGATTGAAGCTGCTAATACACTTGGATATCCAGTATTAGTTAGACCTTCTTATGTATTAGGTGGTCAAGGAATGCAAATTGCTATTAGCGATGAGGATATCAAAGAGTTTATGGCAATTATTAATATGAATGTACAAGAACATCCTATTTTAGTAGATAAATATTTAATGGGAAAAGAAGTGGAAGTTGATGCTGTTTGTGATGGTGAGGACATCTTAATTCCAGGAATAATGGAGCATGTGGAACGTGCAGGAATTCACTCAGGTGATAGTATATCTGTTTATCCAGCTCAGAATATAAATCAAATGGTAGAAGATATAATCGTAGATTATACAAAGAAGCTAGCAAGCTCTCTTCATGTCATCGGACTTATAAATATACAGTTTATTGTTTATAACAATGAGGTATATGTAATTGAAGTAAATCCACGTTCAAGTAGAACAGTACCTTATATTAGTAAAGTAACCGGTATACCAATTGTATCTTTAGCCTCTTCTGTAATACTAGGAAATAAACTAAAGGATTTAGGATATGGTATAGGATTAGCGAAAAAAGTTCCTTATGTTGCAATTAAAATGCCAGTATTCTCTTTTGAAAAATTACATGGGGCAGATATAAGTCTTGGACCTGAGATGAAATCAACTGGTGAATGCCTTGGAATTGCTAGAACCTTTAATGAAGCCTTATATAAGGCATTTCTTGGTGCGGGTGTGAAATTACCAAAGCATAAAAAGATGATTATTACAGTAAAAGATAAAGATAAACTAGAAGCTGTAGAAGTAGCGAGGCGTTTTAGTTCCCTTGGTTATGAAATTTATGCAACAAGAGGTACTTCTATTTTCTTAAATGAACATGGAATCGATGCAATTTGTGTAAACAAGGTTGATGAGGAGTCTCCAACGATAATTGATTTAATCTTAGGTCATGAAATTGATTTAGTAATCGATACGCCAACACAAGGTAGAGATAAGTCAAGAGATGGATTTTTAATTAGACGTACCTCCATTGAAACTGGTGTAACATGCCTTACTTCTTTAGATACTGCCAATGCATTAGTTACAAGTCTTGAAAATGGAAGTATAGATGATATTGAATTAATTAATATTGCTACCTTGTAATTATTAAAAGTAGCGAAATCTAGAAAATACAGTTATTGGAAATTGAGACAAAATAATATTATGATGCTAGTAAGCTTAAAGAAATAGAAAAGAGGGGATCTTCATTAGGAAGGCTCCCCTCTTAATAAATTAAAGGTATTATAGACATCTAGTATTCCATATCCCCATTGCTTATTCGGATATATCATATTAGGATCCCGTCTTGCTCCTCGAATTAATAATTTATTGATTTCTACACTATCTAGTTGTGTATAATTTCCTCTTGTTATACCCCATTCTAAAAAAAATGCTGCAATTCCTGTCGTATAAGCAGCTGCTAAGCTAGTTCCAGAAGATGTTGTATAAGTATTGTTAGCACTAGGACCTAATAAGTTTACACCAGGTGAAGCAAATGAAGGAGAAATTTTATTATTTGCTGTAAAACCTCTACTTGCATGTAAATATAAACTATCATTCGTGTGATCATATGCGGTTACTACAATTGGGATTGTAGTATTAGCAGGTGAGGTTAGAGTAAAGTCAGGGTCAGGTTTGGTGAAGAAGGTTTCTGAGGAAATAAAGTCATTAATTGGTAACCAAATATTAAATTGTGAACTTATTTCAGTATTTGCATAAACTTGAAAGCGCCAAATTCCCTCACTAGGATTACGAAATCGAAGTAGTATTAACTGATTACCAGTCTGGGCTTCGACTAAGATGTAATCAACTTTTATTGTGGTTTGCTCAAAAATAAATTGAATTGTTCTTGTTTCATTTAATCTGGCGGGAATTCTTGGAACATATTCACCAGAAGGAGTTAAGATATCAATAGAAAAGGTATTAGGAACTGCTCCCCATAACTCCATGGTAAATCCATATTCATTGGGACCAACCTTTAGTTCTACTGTATCAAAGGTTTGCCCTCTTGGCACGGAACCACTATAATGATGTCCTCTATTTCCTTCATTTCCAGCAGCAATTACAACTGCGATCCCCCTACGATCTGCAATGGAAGATAAATATCTACTTAGATTTCCTCTATCATCATGCCCACCATTTGATGTACCTAGACCAATACAGATTGCAATTGGGCGGTTTAGTTTCTCAGCATAATCTACCAAATACTTTACTCCAAACATGATATCACTTTCTTGATAACAAGTAGCTGAGTCTGGGATTACATAGAAATCTCTTAAATATTTTTTCGCAGGCTTAAGCTTAACCACTGCAATATCAGCCAGAGGTACAATCCCTTCAAAATTATTCTCTAAATTTTCAGAACCAGCAGTTATTCCAGCTAAAAAAGTACCATGTCCAATTTCGTCCACACTTGGAACTACCTCTAGAGGGTTATCTGATGCTAGTGCCTCATTAATCTGCGCTTGGGTGTACTCAGTACCATACTGGAATTGAAAAGCTTCAGGTGGAGGTCCAGTTTGAATTGTTTGATCCCAAAGTGTAACAATGCGACTGCTACCATCCGCCTTCTTAAAGGCATCATGGGTATAGTCAATGCCAGTATCTACAAAACCAACAATAACACCTTGACCATTTAAGTTAAGACTAGGAATACTTCTAAGTCTACTTAAACCAGATGCTTCTATACTTTCTAACTGTTGTAAACCAAACACACGTGGAAATATTATATATCCATAGTTTTGTAATATTTGATCTAAATTAGCAGTTATTGGAGTGAAATAGAAAGTAAACTCATCCCCACGTATAAAGCATACATCGTAAGATGATATTATTGTATTAAAATCAAATATTAGTTCATTTTGAATAATAAAATCAGCAAAATCTTCACCAAGAATTCGATCTGTGCAATTAGTGTCCAAAAAGTATCTCCTTACACATGTGTTATTAATTAATATATGATTTAGATTTTATATTATGATTTAATTAAAATAAATTCTCTTAATATTCATAGAGTTTGTACTTATAAGTTTATAGTTCGAAAGCCATCTTACGAAGTTCAATAATTAGTTTACTTATAGGTGGTAAGCATAAAATTATGATCGTAAAGATTAGCTCTGGTAAAATATAAGTAAGGTTATAGGATAAGGAATAAAGTACTGGATGTGTATCACCAGCATATTCAGAAAAGAATATGTAGCCTGAGATAACATGGCAGATGTAGCGTCCTAATACTCCGATTGAATATCCTAAAATTGAACGTATTAATAAGGATGTCTTACTCTCTCTATCTCTTAGTTGGAATAATCCAGATAATCCAAGACAAGCAAATGCGAGGGGATAATCAAGTAAAATTTGAAGGGGATGGTAAATATATGGGCCTGTTATTAGCTGTAGAACTCCATAAGCAATACCAGCCATCAATCCTGTTTTAAGACCGTAGAGTAGACCAATAAAACTTATAAAAAACATGCTAAAAAAAGTAACAGATCCACCGAAAGGTAAGGAGAAGGGCTTAATAAAGGATAGTATTACGCTTAAAGCGATGGATACCGAAGCTATGACAAGTTGCTTCGTTCTAATTTTCTTATTGTTTTTTTGAAAGGTACTAATAACATACATAATAATAAGAAGAATTAGGATTAACCCTATGTTTCCTAATAGGGTTAGTTTGTTATCACCATCCATTGTTTGGGTGATAAATAGTTTGGTAATAAAATTTTGCATAAAAAAACCTCCTTATGGTTTGATAGGAGGGGCCACTTGATATTGCTTCCTTACGCCGGTATTAACCGGATCAAGTAGTGAGGGTCAGTGTATCGTGTACACTTCTCAGCACAAGGCACCCCTAGCGAAAAAAATATTATTATTATTTTGTACTTACAGTATAGCAAGAAATTTATAAAAGTCAACTAATAAATTAGTAAAATAGCAATTATTTTTTAAAACTGCTAAAATATCTTACTGGAATATTTTAGCAGATAAACTTACTCATTTCCACGAAGCCTACTAAAAGTAGTGTATATATCAATCATCCCGTAGCCCCATTCACGATTAGGATAAATAGTATTGGGTTCTCTTTTTGCACCACGTATTAATAAATTTCTTATTTCAATGGAATCTATTTGTGTATAATTTTGTCTAACAATCCCCCATTCTAATAACATAGCGGCAATCCCCGCAGTATGAGCGGCGGCAATAGATGTACCAGATAATTCAATGTATTCGTTATTAAGTGTAGGTCCTGTAATATTAACACCTGGAGCTGCAAAGTCCGGTGTTATTTCATTTACACGGTTAAATCCTCTACTAGCAAAGGTATAAAGTGTTTGATTTACATGATTATATGCAGTTGCAACCATAGGTATATAAGTATTACCAGGAGAAGTGAGAGTGGTTTCTGGATCTGGCCTAATAAAACTTGTATTACTAGATAAGAAGTTAGTAATTGGTAACCATATATGATAGCGTAGTTCTAAATCACCGCTAGCATAAACTCGAAAACGCCAAATACCTTCTGTAGGATTCCTAAAACGCACTAGGATTAATTGGTCACCTGTTTGAGCTTCTATTATCTGATAATCTACATAGATAATAGTTTGTTCGAAAACAAAAGGAATGACTCTAGACTCACCTAGCCTTGCTGGAATTCTAGGGACATATTCTCCAGTAGGTGATAAGATATCAATGGAATAAGTATTTGGTGTATCTCCCCAAAATTCCATTGAAAATCCAGGTTCATTCGGACCAACCTTTAGCTCCACAGTTTCATATTCCATATCTCTTCTTATGGTAGAACTATAATGATGTCCAGATATTCCTTCGTTCCCAGCGGCTATTGATACTGCAACACCTCTAAGGGCAGCAACATTATTAATATAGCTACTAAGTGAACCTCTTGCATCATGAGCACCTTGTGAGGTTCCAAGTCCTATGATTATAGAAATCGGTCTAGCATACTCAGCAGCAATTTTAAGTAAGTACCTAATACCTAGCATAATATCAGTCTCTTGGTAGCATACAGCGTCTTCTGGTATGATAAAAAAATCTCTAATAAATTTTTTAGCAGGCTTTAATTTAACTACAACAAGCTCAGATAAGGGTACAACCCCAGAAAACTGCGCTTCATTATTAACTGAACCAGCTGCAACCCCAGCTAAAAAAGTACCATGGCCATTATAATCCATACTTGGAACAATACTTAATGGATCAACGCTATTTATAGCTAAATTGATTTGCTCTTGGGTATACTCAGTACCATAGTAAAACGTTACTGGTGGCTGGCCATCTTGTATTGTTTGATCCCAGATTCTAAGAATTTTTGACGTGTTATTTTGATTTAAGAAAGCTTTATGTCTATAATCAATACCGGTATCGATAAGACCTACTAATACGCCTTGACCGTTTAGATCAAGATTAGTCTGATTTTTTACTGCTGTTACACCAGATGCAACTAAACTTGAGGTATCCATCAAACCAAAGCAACTAGGTAATACACGGTAACCATATATTTGGAGAAAATTTGTAGGAACATCTCTTAATGGAGTATAGGCAAGGGCATAGGTATTATTAATTACATCATAACAGAAATTTTCCTGACTAGCTAATTTTCTAAAATCATTATCATAATTAAATATATAATCACCATAATCTTCGCTTAATATGGCTTCTTTACACGAAATATCCAAGGTAACCTCTCCTAAACCATTATATTTATATATATGAATTATTACTTGTATTATTCTATTTTTGTTTTTTTCTCTTAAGATATTTATAAGTAGATATTAGAGTAATTATTATCAATATAAATAAATAGGCATAAAGGAACTATTATATGAACTCGAAAGGTTTGAGTTTAAGCAATTTTTCAGCGGTTTTCATACTAATTTTACTTCATAACTTACTTTTCAAATAAAAGTTGTATGAATTTTCATAACATGTTATAATTAGACACGATTATACTTAATAGTACATCAAGGAAGATGGGACATACTAACAAATGGATGGAAAACTTAAAATAAATATTAATAATGAAAACATGATACCATATTCGAAGGATGAGTTTTTCTCATTTATTTCCTCTATTGATTTACCAAAAGATATAAATATAAGGTATGATGAGAAAAATAGAACCATTGAGTTCCATCATAATAATAAGATTTATGCGGTTCTTATTGATGGAGAAAATTGGGAAGAAATTAAGGTAGAATTAGAACGTCAAAGAAAACGTAAGCAAGAGGAACAGAATCGTATTATAGAATTAGAGCAGCTAGATAGTCTAACAAAGCTATATAATAAGAAGTATAGCAGATATCTTATTGACGAGTACCTAAAGAACAATAGTCCAAGCTCAAATCATGCCTTGATGATTATCGATATCGATAATTTCGAAGCAGTGAATGAAAGTTTAGGATATATGTTCGGTGATATGGTTTTAGTTAACATAGCAGAAAATCTAAATAAAATCTTTTATCAAACCGATATAGCTAGTCGAATCGGTGGAGATGAGTTTATCATATTCTTAAAAGATGTTTCTAGTATAGAGTTATTAGAGACCAAAGCAAATGAGATATATTCTATTTTTCGTAATACATATACCGGTGAAAATAAGGATTACATAATGTCATGCAGTATAGGAATTGCCATTTATCCAATGGATGGTGATAACTATGAACAATTATTTATCCATGCAGATACAGCTTTGATCGAAGCTAGATCTCAAAGTAATAAACCGATATGTTTTTATAAGGATTTAGATACTGCTAAAACTAGCTCATTAGACAGTTGCTATGAACAGTACAATATAATTGAGACAAGAGCCTATGGAACCAATAATTTCGATAAAGAAATAACTGCTTTTGCCTTCGATATTATGTCAAGAAGTAAAGATGTTAAAAGTGCTATAAACCTTCTATTGAATCGAGTTAGAGTCCATTTTAATAGTAATAGAGTATATATTATAGAAAGATCGGTAATGGCCCTTGACTATAATATTACATATTTAAGTGATAAGCATGGTCCAAAAGATCTGAATGATTTTAAATTTAATATAGGTCTTGATATGTCGAAGCATCGTACTGCCTTTAATGAGAATGGGATTTTATGCATTAATAATCGAGATGAATATGAAGATGGACCAATAAAGAAAGTACTAGAAGAATTAGATATTAAGTCGATTATGCAATGTGGTATATTTGAAGATGGAGACTTTAAAGGCTGTGTTTCAGTAGATGATATAGGAAATCGCACATGGACGCAGGATGAAAAAGATTCTATGGTAACCATAACTAAGATAATATCTTCTTATTTACTTAAACTTCGAGCATCGGAGAGAGCTAGTAAGCAATTATACAACATAAAAAATATGGATGCATTAACTGGGATCCCAACATTACATAAGTTTAAAAAAGATGTTGATAAGCTACTGCATAATAATAAGGATAAACAGTTTGTTATAATATATACAGATATTAATCAGTTTAAGCATATTAATGATTCTCTTGGCTATGATATGGGAGATCAGATTCTTTGTGATGTAGCAAACTTAATTTCAAGTAAGAAGGAACATTTATGTTATGCAAGAATTGGTGAGGATAATTTCTTAATGGTAATTCCTTATGAGGAGTATGAAGAGGAAGGAAAGCTAAAACAATATATTAACGATATGTTTGAGCAATTTAATATTGTTCAGCGACAAAAATTCCCTGGATATAAGTTTATTTTTACCAGTGGAGCTTCCATTTTATCAATAAATGAGGATATAACAGTTGCCATTGATAATGCTAATATAGCACGAAAAAGTTTAAAACCAACTACAAAAACAGTGTGTAAGTTTTTTAATGACACGATGAAGCAGAAAATGCAAAAAGAATTAGAGATAACGAATAATATGGAGTCAGCATTAAGGAATAAAGAATTCATCGTATATATTCAACCTAAAATTGAACTTAAAGAGAATAAGATTGTAGGTGGAGAGGCGCTTGTTAGATGGAGAAAACCAGATGGTAGCATAATCCCTCCGAACGACTTTATTCCATTGTTTGAAAAAAATGGCTTCATCGTAAATTTAGATTTTTACATCTATGAAGAAATATTAAAAACGATGAAATCTTGGATGGATGATGGGTTGGAGCTTATTCCAGTTTCTCTTAATGTTTCTCGTATCCATTTATATGATGAAGAATTTGTGAATGATTTTAAAAAATTAGTAGATACATATGGAATACCTTATCATTTATTAGAATTAGAACTAACGGAAAGTATATTTTTAAATAATTCTGAAATTGCCATTAATACTATGATGAATTTTAGAAAACTTGGCTTTTGTGTATCCATAGATGATTTTGGGTCAGGATATTCATCCTTAAATTTACTTAAGAATATGGCCACTGATGTGATTAAACTAGATAAAGAATTTTTTGGTAACGATATTATGCATAATGAAGAAAAAATTATAGTATCTAGTATTATCAGTATGGCAAAGCAATTAAATATGAAGGTCTTGTCTGAAGGAATTGAGACTACAAATCAATCAGAATTTTTAAAAAGTGTATCTTGTGATATGGCCCAAGGATATTTGTATTCCAAACCAATACCAATAAAAGAATTTGAAGAACTTGTTTTTAACACTGTAAAAAATTAATTACTAAAAATATAGGTGTTTTTAATAAAAAAATATGGATAGAATGAATCCTCTTATGTGATTATACTAGAATAAGATCTGTGTAATCATGTAAGGGGATTTTTGTATCTTTATACATTGTTAACTAGTTTTATTTAGAATACTACATTGAAGGTATAGTATCTACCATTGTAAGAAAATTCTAATTCGTTATAATTAAGTTACATAATATCGATACGCAGCATCAAATTCAGGTTAAACATAAGAAATATTACTTTTAAGTTGAGGGTTAATGAAAGGAGAAAAACATGAAATTCAGTAACGGATGTTGGTTACAAAGGGAAGGCACAGAGTGTTTTAGTCCAGCAGAAATATATGAAAGCAAAAGAAATCAAAATAGTATATCATTTAATGCACCTACCCATAAAATTAATCATAGAGGTGATACACTAGGTGGACCCAATATTACACTTATTATATCTGCTCCAGCAAAAGAAGTAATTCGAGTAAAAGCTTTTCACTATAAAGGGCTTAAAGATCGCGGTGCAAATTTTACCTTGTCAATTGATGAGAACAGTGAACTTGAAATACTAGAAGATAATAATGAATACATATTAAAAAGTGGTAGCTTAGCTTTATCGATAAATAAACATAATGCATTTATGGAATTTAAGCGTGGTGAGTATAAGCTAACAACAAGCAAATGGAGAGATTTAGCTTATATGAAGACCAATTATAAAGGTCTTTACTATGAAACGAATAATGATGATGCTTATATGAGGGAACAATTAAGTCTTTCGGTTGGAGAGTATATCTATGGATTAGGAGAACGATTTACACCATTTATAAAAAATGGTCAATCCATAGACATATGGAATGAAGACGGGGGAACATCCACAGAACTTTCTTATAAAAATATACCATTTTATTTATCGAATCGAGGATATGGTGTTTTTGTTAATAGTTCAGATAAGGTTTCTTTTGAAGTAAGCTCAGAACTAGTTAAGAAGGTTGGTTTTTCAGTCCCAGGAGAATGTTTAGATTACTTTATTATTAATGGTCCAACGATGAAGGAGGTATTAGCTCGTTACACAGATTTAACTGGCAAGCCATCCTTAGTTGCCCCATGGACCTTCGGTTTGTGGCTATCAACTTCCTTTACTACTAGTTATGATGAGGCAACAGTAACAAGCTTTGTTGATAAAATGGCAGAACATGAGTTGCCACTAAGCGTATTTCACTTTGACTGCTTTTGGATGAAGGGTTTTCATTGGTCTGATTTTAAATGGGATGATGAAGTATTCCCAGATCCAGTTGGAATGCTAAAAAGACTGAAAGAAAAAGGACTTAGAATCTGTGTTTGGATTAATTCTTATATTGCCCAAGAATCTATATTGTTTGATGAAGGAATGGAGTTGGGCTACTTCGTAAAAAGAGGAAATGGTGATGTATGGCAATGGGATATGTGGCAGCCTGGTATGGCTTTAGTAGATTTCACTAATCCATTGGCTTGTCAGTGGTTCCAGGATAAACTAGAAGCACTATTAGACATGGGAGTGGACTGCTTTAAAACGGACTTTGGTGAAAGAATTCCTACGGTAGATGTTGTATATTATGATGGTTCAGATCCAAATAAGATGCATAACTATTATACTTACCTTTATAATAAAACTGTATTTGATTTACTTGTGAGAAAACGTGGAGAGAAAGAAGCAATTCTATTTGCACGTAGTGCTACGGTTGGCGGACAAAAATTCCCGGTTCATTGGGGCGGAGACTGTTGGTCAGATTTTGAGTCTATGTCTGAAAGCTTAAGAGGTGGCTTATCCCTTACCATGTCAGGCTTTGGTTTTTGGAGTCATGACATTGGTGGTTTTGAAGATAAATCTACTCCAGATGTATATAAGAGATGGGTAGCTTTTGGATTGATGTCATCGCATTCAAGACTACACGGAAGCTCTTCTTATCGTGTTCCATGGAATTATGATGATGAATCCGTGGAAGTGTTAAAATTCTTTACAAAACTAAAAGCTTCCTTAATGCCATATTTATATCGTAATGCCATTGAAACCAGTCAAACAGGTATTCCGACCATGAGAAGTATGGTATTAGAATTTGATAAAGATCCAACTTGTCAATACTTAGATAAACAATATATGTTTGGAGATCATTTAATGGTTGCCCCTATTTTTAATGAAGAAGGAATTGCAGAATACTTCCTTCCAGATGGAAATTGGACTAATTTCTTAACAGGTGAAAGAGTGAAAGGTGGCAGATGGATTAAGGAATATCATGACTACTTAAGTATTCCAGTATTTGTTAAAGAAAATTCCATCCTATCTCTTGGTGCTGTGAACAATACTCCTGAATATGATTATGCAAGGGATGTAAGCTTTAAAATGTATGAGTTAATAGATGGTATTGAGACTAGTACCAAGGTATATAATATGGACGCAGAATTAGAAGTTAGAATTAGGGCGATAAAGGATGGGGATAAACTACTTATTACTCTTGAAAGGTTCAAAGAAATTAAGCCATGTACCATTTTCTTAAGTAATGTTTCAAGCATCTAATCAGTTCAAGGTGCAACCATTAGTAGTGACAAGGGTGGCATTGAGCTTATTCCTAGTGATGAAAGTGTAACCTCCACTATAACAGTAATTCTGTAAGAATAACTTTTAAGTTCCTTGCGTTTCATCTTGTAAGAATTGCTTACTACATCATATTAGTTCTTAAGGTAAAAAAATGATATAATCCTTATACTTGACATTTATTAGAAGAATGGATTACAGTTATAGAAAGCAAAGAGACATAGGTTACATCGTAGCTTATGTCTTTTTGTAACTTTTAAAAGGAGTATGAAATGAAGCAATTTAAATTAATATTACAGCAAATAAATTTGATAAAGATAATAAAAATAGCCGTTGGTTCCAGTATTTCTATACTAGTTGCTGATTTTTTTGGGTTAAAATATAGTGCATCTGCTGGTATTATTACATTACTAAGTATACAAGATACAAAGAAGGAAACCATATTTGTAGCTCTTAGAAGATATCTAGCATGTTTATTGGCTTTTGCTATCGCTTACATTGTTTTTCATTTTTTAGGATATCAAACTATCGCTTTTGGACTTTTTTTATTTTTATTCATATCAAGTAGTTATCTATTAAGATTACAAGACGGAATCGCGATGTGTTCTGTTTTAGTAACACATTTTTTAATTGATAAAAATATGGATGCGATATTTGTTTTCAATGAGCTACTTCTTATGTTTATAGGTACAAGCATGGGAATACTTCTTAATCTATATATGCCAAGTAGTAGGAAATATTTAGAAGAAGAAATAAAACATACAGAGTATAAAATGAAAGAGCTACTAAGGGAGTTAAGCAAATATATACAATTAGAACCAAGTAATAG